>JAILRK010000078.1 GCA_024698225.1 Oscillospiraceae bacterium
CGCTTCTGCCCCGGCGAGCCGCTGACGCAGGAGCAGTTGATTGCCGTGATGGGCCGCCTTGCGCGCTTCCTGAGCTTCCCTGCGGATGACTATGCCCGCGAACTCACGGAGGACGACCTCACCGACTGCGCCCGCTTCCACTCCTGGGCGCGCGTCGCCGCCAAGGTGCTCAGCGAGTACGACGGCAATCTCCTCTATGCCGACCTCTCCGACGTCTCCCCCACCGCCCCCGCCACGCGCGAGCAGGCAGCGGCGACGCTGTGCAACATCCTCAAAGCGCTGGGCATTCTCTCCTATTGACGCGACTCCAAAAAAAGCAGCCCGAATGGGCTGCTTTTTTGTGCCGTATCAGACCTCGACGGTCACGGGCTCGTCCAGGGTGACGCTGCCGCCGATGTACGCCGCCGTATGAAACAGCGCGTGTCGGCGGTCTCACCCCCTGAAATACTTTGCCTTAACCGCCTCGGTGGGCATTTCCCTGCCCGTCCAGAGCTTGAAGGACGCCGCGCCCTGATAGAGCAGCATATACATGCCGTTGAAGGTCCTGCAGCCCGCCTCGCGCGCCATTTTCAGCAGCTCCGTCTCTTTCGGCTCGTAGATGACTTCGGAAACGACCAGCCCCTCGTGTAAGTACGAGGCATCCGGAATCAGGCAGCCGGGGATGCGTCTCATGCCGACCGGCGTGGTGTTGACCAGGAGGTCAGCGTTCGCCGTGCAGCCGCGCAGCGCGTCCAGGTCGGTCATCTCGTGCAGCGTGACGGCGCAGGAGGTCTGCTCGTTGAGCTGGGCGACGATGTGCTCCACGCGGGGCCAGAAGGCGTCTTTCGCGTTGAACACGTCGATGGCGGCGACGCCGTCCATCGCTGCCTGCACAAGGATTGCCGTGCCCGCGCCGCCCGCGCCAAGCTGTACCATGCGCTTGCCGGTCAGCTCGACGCCCGCGTCCCTGGCGCTCATCATGTAGCCGATGCCATCGGTGGTATAGCCGATGAATCTGCCGTTTTCGTTGACGACGGTGTTGACCGCGCCCGCAATCCTCGCGGCGGGAGAGAGCTCGTCGCACAGCTTCGCCATGCGGTTCTTGTTCGGCATGGTGAGGTTGAAGCCGCGCACGCCCATGGTGCGCAGACCGTTGACTGCGGTTTCCAGACCGTCCACGCCCACGTCAAAGGCGAGATACTCATAGTCGAGACCGAGCAGGGCACACGCCTCGTTGTGCATCTCGGGAGAGATGCTGTGCGCGACAGGGCTGCCCAGCAGGCAGAGAAGTCCGGTGTGTCCGGTGACGTGATTGCTCATATTCGTCAAGCCTCCCTTCAGACGGCGGGCGCCAGCGCGCGATGCAGAACCGCCATCACGTCGCTGAGCTGGTCGGCGGGAATCTGTCCGGGCGCGGATACCTGACCAACCGCGCCGAAGGTCATGGCGGAGCCGAAGAACTCGCCGCACAGACGGCTGATGACGCCCCTGCCCATGCTCATGGTGATGATGGGACGGTCGGCATACAGCGTGTACATCTCCTGTGTGGCGTCCAGCAGCGTGACGACGTCCGCCTCGTTCGTGGGCATGACGGCAATTTTGGGGATGTCCGCGCCCATATCCTGCATCTTGCGCAGGCGGTACAGCAGGTCTGCCTTGTTTGGCGTCTTGCCGAAGTCGTGGTTGGAGCCGACGACGACCTTGCCCGCGGTGTGGATGGCGTCGATGTTCGCACGGACCACCGCGTCGCCGGAGAAAATCTCCACATCGATGGCGTCCGCGTCGCCGGACCGGGCGACGGCGGTGTTCAGCGCGGTGTAAGCGTCGGCGGAGATTGCCTGCTCGCCGCCCTCCTTCTTCGTGCGGAAGGTAAAGAGAATCGGCGTTTCGCCCAGCGCGGCGCGCAGCGCCTTAAGTGTGGCGAGCACCTTTTCGGTGTTGAATACGTCCTCATAGAAGTCTGCGCGCCACTCCACCACGTCGAAGCGGTAGTTCTGGAACTCACGCGCCTTCTCAAGGATACCCTCGGCGGTTCTGGCGACAATCGGAACGATAATCTTGGGCATACCGGCGCCGACCTCGACGCCGCGCAGCACAACGGTTTTCATGGTACAGCCTCTCTTTCTCTCAATTCTCTTTCAGTTCAAAGCCGGCGCCCGCTTTGTTCAGCGTCTCGTAAAAGCCGGGGAACGAGACGGCGGCGCACTCGGCGTTGTCGATGCGCATTTCGCCGTCTGCAAACAGGCCGCAGACCGTCATCGCCATGGCGACGCGGTGGTCGTCGTGACTGCTGACGGACGCGCCGTGAAGCGGCTTCCCGCCGTGAACGGTCATGGAATCGGCGGTGATGTCCACATCCGCGCCGCAGGCGGAGAGCATCTCCTGCATGACGGCGACGCGGTCGGTCTCCTTGACGCGGACGTGGGCGAGGCTGGTGAAGTGGGTGTCGCCCTCGGCATACGCGGCAGCGACGGAGAGCGCCGGCAGACTGTCGGGAATCAGGTTCATGTCAATCTCACTCAGGCCGTGGAGCGGCTTGCCGCCGTGAACGGTCAGCCTGTGACCTGCAATGTCCTTCTCGATGTCCGCGCCCATCCGGATGAGGATATCAACCACAGCCTTGTCGCCCTGCGCGTCGTTGAACTCCACGTCGGTGATGGTCAGCTCGGACGGTGTGCAAACCGCTGCGACCAGCGGGAACGCGACGCCCGACCAGTCGGAGGCGACCAGACAGTCACAGCCGGTGAGCTTCTGCCCGCCGTCCACATGGTAGTGCCTGTAATCGGGGGTGTTCCCCACGGTGACGCCGAAGCGTTTGAGCCAATCCACGGTGAGCTGAACGTAGAGCGCCTCCAGCGGATTCTCAACCTCGATGTCCACGCTCTCGCCTTCGGGCAGCAGCGCGGCAGGGGCAAGGATGCCGGAGATGTGCTGGCTGTTGAAGCCGGGCAGGTGGCAGACGCCGCCGTGGAGCGGGCCCTGAATGACCAGCGGCGGGCAGTCGCAGCCGGGACGGGTGTGGATGCACTTCGCGCCCAGCTCCGTGAGCGCGTTGGTCTCGTGGCGCCACGGGCGGCGGCGGATTTGCCCGTCGCCGGTGATGACCGCCCAGCCGTCGGTCAACAGCGTGCAGATGCCGGTGACGAAGCTGGTGGTGGTGCCGGAGTTCATCGTATCCAGTACGTTTTCGGGGACACGGGGCTTGCCGTTCAGTCCGGTGACTGTCCATGTGTTTGCCGCGTCGTCCACGACGACTTCCGCGCCAAAATCCCGCGCCGCCTTCAGCGCGGCGAGACCGTCCTTGGAGGGCAACGGGTTATGGATTACGGTCGTACCGTCCGCGAGCATACCGAAAAGCACCGCGCGGATTGTGCTGCTCTTGGAGCCGGGCACGGCGAGCGAACCGTTGAGCGAGCCTCTTTTGGAGTAAGCGTACATATTTTAAGGTTCCTTTCTGTGAATATTGACGAAATAATCCCGAAAAAAGTGCAAAAAAATCCACGCGCTGTGTGCAGCACGAAAAATGGCCTATCACCGCATCGCGTGGAATTGGTTTTTATACGCAGCGCCCGTCCGCCACACCAGAAGGCGGGCGGGCGCTGCACAACAGGAAGGAAAACGCGAATTATTCGTTTGCCGCTTTCGCCTCTTTGCGGCGATTCAGCATGCGCCTGACTGCCGGAACGTTGCTGATGATGGAGAACAGCGTCAGCACCAGCAGAATCATCGTAATCGGGCGACCGAACAGCGCCAGCAGCTTGCTGTCTGCGGAGGACGCCAGCGAAATCGCGCGGCGGAAGTTGGAGTCCATCATGTTGCCGAGCACGATGGCGAGCGTCATCGGGGCGACGGAGTAGCCGCGCGCGCGCATTCCGAAGCCGAGCACGCCGAAGAAGAACATCAAGCCCACATCGAACAGGCGGTTGTTGCAGGCATACGCGCCGATGACGCACAGCAGACCGACGATGGGCATGAGAACGGTCTTGGGCACGTTGATGATTTTGGAGAGGTGCGGCGCGACCAGAAGGCCGAGCAGCAACAGGAACACACAGCCGATGAAGCCGCCGCCGAGGATGGCGTAGAAACTCTCCGCGCTGGTGGTCAGGAACATCGGACCGGGTTGGAGGCCGTGGACATAGAACACCGAGAGGATAATCGCGGTCACGGCGTCGCCGGGCACGGCGAGCGTCAGCATCGGAATCAGCGCGCCGCCGATACAGGCGTTGTTGGCGCTCTCGGAGGCGACAATGCCCTCGACCGCGCCCTCGCCGAAGGGACGGGACGGCTTCTTGACGATGTTCTTTGCCTGCGAGTAGGCGAGGAACGCGGCGACCGGGCCGCCCGCGCCGGGCAGCGCGCCGACGACGGTGCCAATCAGGCTGTAGTACAAGCTGTGCCAGAACTCCCTGAGCATATCCTTGACCTTGACGACCTGCCTGGTGATGTTGTTCACCGTGGCGTCCATCTGTCCCTCAAAGACCACGCTGAGCACCTCGGCGAAGCCGAAGAGACCGACAAGGGCAGGAACGGTGGAAATACCGGCGTTGAGGTTGCGAATGCCGAAGGTCAGGCGCGGCGTGCCGAGCACGGAGTCCATGCCGATCATGGCGAAAAACAGACCGAACACGGCGCTGACAAGCCCCTTGGAGAAGCTCTTTGTGGTCAGGCCGCCGACCGTGGCAAGCCCGAACATCGCCAGCAGGAAGTAGTCCATCGGCTGGAACTTGAGCGCGATGGAGGTGATGGGCTTCGCCAGCAGCGCCAGCGCCACAAGACCAAACACGGAGCCGACGAAGGAGTAGACCGTGGCGTACTTCAGCGCCTTATACGCCTCGCCGCGTTTGGCGAGCGGATAGCCGTCCAGCGTCGTCACGACGGAGGCGGGCGCGCCGGGGATGTTCAGCAGGATTGCGGACAGCGCGCCGGAGAACACGCCGACGACGTACACGCCCATGACGGTCGCCAGCGCGTCGTTGGCAGACCATGTGTAGGTGATGGAGACCAGCAGCGCCGTCGCCATGGAGACGGACAGACCGGGGATCGAGCCGACGAACAGTCCCGCAATGCTGCCAAGACCGCAGAGCAGCACGAACTTCGGCTGGGTGAAGTAGACGAGAGAATGTAAAATAGCGTCCATTACGTACCCTCCTTTACGGCAGGCGCACGTTCAGTCCGAGACCGAACAGCGCGTAGACAGCGCCCGTGGTGATGACGGACAGGAGCAGGATCTTCCACCACTTCCGCTCACCCAGATAGACGAACAGACCGCCGAGGAACACAATCGTCGCAGGGATGAAGTGGAGCAGCGGCATGAGGAGGTAGTAGGCAACGGAGGCGGCGATGAACACCAGCGCGCCGACGAGATTGTGTTTCGCACCGCCCTCTACGGCGTTCGCCGTCTCCTGCACGGAATGAAGGTCGTGCAGGGCGTCCGCCATCAGCGAGACAGCCAGCAGGAGACCGAAGACAGAGATTAAGACGGGAAACAGGTAGGGCGAGGTCTTCCACTCGCCGGTGTTGCGGTCGTTCGCGTGGTGATACAGCGAGTATGCCAGCAGCGCCACGGAGCAGAGACCCACAAAAATCGAGTCCTGACAGTTGGAATTGCGCAACAGACTCTTTTTGCCGTTGTTGTCCATGAGACAACTCCTTTCTTGGTTGGTATACAGAAAGCGTCATAGGACGTTTGCCGGTTGAATCGCCGTTTCGCTCGCCGCTTGCGCGGCAACCGCGAAATATGGCTGATACGAATAAGAGCGGGCGCGCGGGGGCGCGCCCGCTCCATGTCAGGTCTTACGGCTTGGGGATGTTGAAGTCCTCAGGGCTGTTGACCGTCGCGCCGGCATCGAAAAGCATCCAGGACACGGTGGACTCCCAGTTGGCGTAGAACTTGAGGGTCTCCTCGATGGTGGTGTACTTCTCATAGAGCTTTTCGATGCAGTTGTCGGTCATGAACTTGTTGAAGTCCGCATCCTTGACCGCCTCCGCGACCGCCTTGCGCAGAACCTCCTGCGCCTCGGCGGGCACGTCCTTGTCCACAATCAGGCTGGTGGGACTGTATGGGATGCTGAGCAGGCTTTCGCTGCCGGGGATAACGGTGGCGAGCGCCGGAACGTCAGGCAGAGCGGCAAGCGGCTCGGTGGAGCAGACGGCAAGCACCTTGAGGTCGCCGCTCTGGATGTAGGAAGCGACGGTGGAGTAGTTGGAGTTGGTGAAGGCAACCTGATTGCCGAGGACGGCGGTGATGCTCTCGGATCCGCTGGTATAGGCGGTGAGGGCGGGCTCATAGCCGAACCGGTTGAGAATCAGCGCCTGAACGTGACCGGAACTGCCCGGGCCGGTGTAGCTCATCTGGATCTTGCCGGGGTTCGCCTTGATGTCGTCCAGCAGCGACTGGATATCGGCGTACTGGGAATTCTTGCCCACAACCATGACCTTCGGGTCGCTGCCGATGGCGGAGATTGGGGAGAAGTCGGCGTAGCTCATCTCGCTGATGCCCATGACGCGCTGGGTGCCGAGGCTTTCCGCCGTGAAGAAGACGGTGTAGCCGTCGGGGTCGGAATCGAGCACCGCCTGCGCACCGACGGAGCCGGACGCGCCAGCCATGTTCTCAACGACGACGGACTGACCGAGCTGTTTTTCCAGTGCGATAGCGAGCTGACGACCGGTCAGGTCGGTGGTGCCGCCGGCGCCGTAGGGGACAATCATGGTGATTGCCTTCTTGGGATAGTCGCTCGTCTGAGCCGCAGGGGCGGAGGAGCTGTTGCCCTCGGTGGCTGCGGGAGTGGTGGATGCGGCGCCGGAGCCGGAGCTGCCGCCGCAAGCAGCGAGCGCGAGCACCATGGTCAGCGCGAGGAGGAGAGAGAGCAGTTTCTTCATGATGTGTTTCCTTCCTTTCAAATGCTTCTCACGTGTTTCAGAAAAAGTCCCCCGGCAAGAGAAAGAGCAGCGACATTTCCTGAAAGTTTCCGCATCTTTTCTCGTATCTGGAGAAATTTTCTTGTTGTGGATAGATTATCAGAAAATTTTCCTCCTGTCAAGAAATCTTTCTCTAACATTCCGCGCAAAGAGAAAATTTGGAGAAACATCCAAATGCTCCGGCGCGAAATTGTGCAAATTTCCGAGTCCGGCAAGAAAACTTCGAGAGAAATTTCTTGATTGTAGAAAATACATCTGTTATAATGCCATGTGAAGACTATTCTATAGAAAAAGGAGAGAGCGGTATGGCAAAAACTACCATCCGGGATGTGGCGGAGCGCGCGGGCGTCTCCCTATCCACGGTCAGCAGGGCGCTCAACGGCAACACAAGCGTTGATCCCGCCATGGCAAAGCGCGTACAGGACGCGGCAAAGGAACTTGGCTACATCGGTTCCGCCCATGCCTCAGCCGGTACGAAGCGGATTGCCGTGGTAGTGCCCGCTCTGGTAGACACCTATTTTACCATCATTCTGGCGGGAATCATAGATACAGCCGCCGAAAACGGGCAGGAAGTGGTCGTGATGCACTCCCGGTCCGATCCTGACTATGAGCGGCAGTGCTTTGAGCGTCTTGTACGCTCCGGCGTGGACGGCATCATTTTCTCGGGGCTGTCGGATTGGAACCCGTTGGAGGACTTTCCCACCCTGCGCGGCGTTCCCATCGTGGTTGCCGCCCGCCGCAAAATCATCCCCGGCGTCCCTCATATCTATGACGACAACGTCGCCGCCGGCTATCTCGCCACAAAATATATGCTCCGCCTTCGCAGGCGGAACATCGCGCTGATGGTGAACTTCTGGATGAACAATATTGTGGACTATGACGCCTTCATAGAGGCGTACCATTCTCCGGCGCAGGGCACCTGCACCGCCTTTGACCGATATACCGGCTATGTGCAGGCGCTGGAGGAGGAGGGTCTGAGTGTCGATCCCAGTCTGATTGTGTTCAGCGGCTTCAGTCCGGCGTCCGGATATGAGAGCGCACAGCAGCTTTTGGCGAACCCAAGGGAGTTTGACGGCGTTTTGGTGCCCAATGACCGCAGCGCGACCGGCGTTCTGCGGATGCTGCGCGAGCAGGGGCTTTCCGTCCCCCAGCAGGTGTCGATGATCTGCTTCAACGGCGGGCTGATTGCCAACGTTGTCACGCCCGCGTTGACGATGATCGAGCAGAACAACTACGAGCTTGGCGTTCAGGCAGCGACGCAGATGAACGAAATGCTCTGCGGACGCGAAGGGCATGACGTGAAGCTGGACGTCAGGCTGTCCATCAAGGGCTCGACGGCGCTGGCAGAGGATTGACCGTCCACGAGGAAAACAACAGAAGCGCGGGAGGCTGTGTACCTTTCGCGCTTCTGTTTTCTTTGCGCCGTATCAGACCTCGACGGTCACGGGCTCGTCCAGGGTGACGCTGCCGCCGATGTACGCCGCCGTAACAACGCCGCCGCGGCGCTCCACCGTGGCGCGGACGACGCCCGCGGGCTGGACGAAGTCGCGCTCAAACACGCCGTCCACCTCCCCGGCGCTCTCGGCGGCGGCCGCCGCAAGAGAGCCGCTGCCGCAGCTGCCCTCCCAGACCAGCGTGCCTGCCATCGGCACCTTGACCAGGGGAATCATTCGCCCCTCGTGCAGGAAGATGACGCCGTACGCCTCCACCCCGGCGAAGCCGCCCTGGGCGCGCGGCGCGTTGAAAATCGTCTCGGCGTGCTCCAGCACCGCGGCGTCCGGCGCACGGTGGGTCACAAAATGCACGATGCCGCCGAGGTCCACCATCGTGCCGGCGACCCCGTCCACCGTGTGCCGCCCCGCCACGCGGGGCAGCGG
>JAILRK010000199.1 GCA_024698225.1 Oscillospiraceae bacterium
GGCGTATCTGGGACTCATCGCTTCCGCGCTTTGGCGCTGCTTCCGAAGCGCCGCAAAGCCGCGCTGTGCCGTCTGCGGCGCGGGCCTTTTGTGCTACGCGGCGATGGCGTTTTTCTCCATTTCCACCTGCATCACGGCCCCTTTTGTCTGGCTGCTGCTTTCGTTGTGCAGCAGGGACGAAAAAGACGGTTGAAAAATCGTGGAAGCTGAACTATAATAACAAGGGACAATTGCGTTTCAAAGAAAGTGTGGTGATAGCATGACAATGGAAGCCATTGAACGGGTGACACAGCTCGAGCAAAAGACGCGCGCCGATAAGGCGGAAGCCGAGGCACGCGTCAGGCACGCGCTTGCCGAGGCGGAGCGCGAGGGCGAGGCGCTGCTGCAGAAAACGCGCAGCGATGCCGCGGAGAAAGGAAAGGCACTGCTCCGTCAGGCAGAGGCGCGCGCGGCGCAGACCGCCGCGGAAATTGCCGGGAATGCCGAACGCGAGTGCGACGCTCTGCGGGAAAAGGCAGGGGCCCGCCTTGACGAGGCGGCGGAATACATCGTCGGAAGGGTCGTGAAGAGCTGAAATGATTGTCAAAATGAAAAAGCTCCGCGTCATCGCCATGGCGTCGGAGCGAAGGCGGCTGATGGACGGGATGCTTCGCCTGGGCTGCGTGGAGGTCAGCGAGCCGACAGACAAGCTTGCCGACCCGGCGTGGTCGGCGCTGCTGCGGCGGGAGGAATCCGCGCAGACGCAGCGCCGCATCGAGCTGAGCGAGGTCTACACCGCGCTGGACGCCATCGCCCGCTATGGCAAGACGAAGGAGAAGGGGCTGCATCTGCGCCCGGAGGTGACGGAGGAGACCTTCCTCGACGACGCCGCCGCGCGGAAGGCGGGTGCCGCCAGCCGTGAAATCAACGACACGCTGCAGTTCCTCGAACAGCTCCGGACGGACGAGAACCGCATGGTATCCCTGCGCGGCAGCCTGTTGCCGTGGGAGGCGCTGGACGTGCCGCTGGAGCACCACGGCACGGCGCACACGGTCACCCGGCTGGAGGTCTGTCCCGCCGCGGTGGACCTGAACGCCGTGCGCGCCGAGCTGGACGCCGCCGACGCTGCGGCGGAGCTGTGGGAAATCAGCGCCGACAAGCAGCAGCGCTACGTTTATCTGCTCTGCCTGCGCTCCGAGGAGGGACAGGTGCAGGAGATTCTGCGTGCGCACGGCTTCAGCGTGACCGTGTTCACCGTCCCGCAGGGCACGGCAAAGGAGAACCTTGTCCGTGAGGACGAGCTGATTGCGCGCAACCACGCGCAGCAGCGCGACACCGTCGAGACCCTGTCCCACTGCGACGGCAGCCGCGACATGCTTCGCCTTTATGCCGACCGGCTGGAGACCGAGACGCTGCGGGAGGAGACCGTCGAGGCGATGCTCACCGACGGCACCATCCTCTTTTTCGAGGGCTGGGCACCGGCGGAGCGCATGGGCGAGGTCGGCGCGCTGCTGGACGGCTGCGCCTGCGCCTGGGAGGCGAGCGACCCCACGGAGGACGAAATTCCCGACGTGCCGGTGGCGCTCAAGAACAACCGCTTCACGCGTCCGCTGAACATGGTCACGGATATGTACTCCCTGCCCAGCTATGCGGGCGTCGACCCCAACCCCTTGATGTCCGTCTTCTTCATCCTGTTCTATGGAATCATGATGGCGGACATGGGCTACGGACTGGTGATGATGGCGCTGTCGCTGTTCGTCATCAAAAAGTCGAAGCCCAACGGACCCACGATGCGCAACATGATGCCGCTGATGTTCTACTGCGGCGTGAGCACCTTCCTCATGGGCGCGCTGACCGGCGGCTTCTTTGGGGACTTCATCCCGCAGCTGCTCAAGCTCATCAACCCGGAGAGCACCTTCCGGATGCCGGCGCTGTTCAGCCCGCTGGACGACGCGGTCACGGCGCTCATCGGCTCGCTGGTGCTGGGGCTGGTGCACATCTTCTTCGGCATGGGCGTGAGCGTGAGCATGAAGCTCCGGCGCGGGCAGGTGATGGACGCGCTGTGCAACGAGATTGTCTGGTACGCGGTCTTCGCACTCGGCGCGGCGGGCATTGTCACGGGACAGCAGTGGTTCCTGTGGGCAATCGTCCTTCTGCTGGTGGCGACGCAGGGCTACGGAAAGAAGGGACTCGTCGGCAAGCTGATGGGCATTTTCGGCTCGCTCTACAACAACGTGACGGGCTATTTCAGCGACATTCTGTCCTACTCCCGCCTCATGGCGCTGATGCTGGCGGGCGCGGTCATCGCGCAGGTGTTCAACACCATCGGCGCAATCACCGGCAACGTGGTCGGGTTTTTCGTCATCTCGCTTCTGGGCAACACGCTCAACTTTGCGCTGAACCTGCTGGGCTGCTATGTCCACGACATGCGCCTGCAGTGTCTGGAGTTTTTCGGCCGCTTCTACGAGGACGGCGGCAAGCCGTTCCGTCCCCTGCAGGTGCGGGCAAAATATGTGGATGTCATTGAAAACTAAAATAGAAACAACAAGAATAACAGGAGGAATGAACTATGTTTGAACAAATCGGCGGTATGGCGCTGGCGCTGTTTGGCGCCGGTCTTGCGGTGGGTCTTTCCTGCGTCGGCTCGGCAAAGGGCACGGGCATCGCGGGCGAGGCGGGCACCGGGCTTCTGAGCCAGGACCCCAGCAAATCCGGTAAGGTCATGGTGCTGCAGCTTCTGCCGGGCACGCAGGGCCTGTACGGACTCGTCGTGTTTTTCGTCTGCCTCACGCGCATCGGCATCCTCGGCGGTGCCGTGCCCGAAACGGCGGCGGAGGGCATGAAGTACTTTGCGGCATGCCTGCCCATGGCGCTCGGCGGTCTGCTGTCCGCCATCGCGCAGGGTCGCGTTGCTGCAGGCTCCATCAACATCCTCGCCAAGAAGCCCGACGATTGGTCGAAGGGCCTGATTCTCTGCGGTATCGTTGAGTTTTACGCCATTTTGTCGCTGCTTGCGTCGATGCTGATGCTGCTGTTCATGAAGTGAGAAGGGAGGGTTCGCAATGAACGGACTCGAACGAATCACAGGCCGTATCGAAGCGGAGGCAAAGGCGGAGATTGACGGCATCCTCAATGCCGGAAGAGACGAGGCAAGCCGCGTGGTGAACGGCTGGCGTGCCCGGATTGAAGCCGAGAGCCGCGCCCTTGCCGAGCAGAACGAGAAGGCGGCGGCAGAGCGCGAGGAGCGCCTCAAAAGCGCCGCCGAGATGGAAGCGCGCAAGACCATCCTGCAGGCAAAGCAGGAGATGGTGGACGCGGCGTATGCGCGCGCGCTGGATGCGCTCTGCTCGCTTTCCGGCGAGAAGAAGACAAAGCTGCTCGCCTCGCTGCTGCAGCGCGCGTCGGGCAGCGGCACGGAGGAGGCGGTGTTCTCCGCCGCCGACCGCGCCGACGGCGAGCGCGCCGTGGCGCTGGCAAACGCCGAGAGCGGCAAACACCTGACGCTTGCGCAGGACGCCGCGCCGATTCGCGGCGGCTTCATCCTGCGCGACAGGAACGTGGAGGTCAACTGCGCGTTTGAAACGCTGCTGCGCCTGCAGCGCACCGAAACGGCGAGCGCTGTGGCAAAGCTGCTGTTTGAGTAAACGGACAAGGAGGAAGTGCCTTGGCGAATACAAAGAAGTTTAAGGACACGGACTATCTGGCGGTCTCGGCCTACGTGCGCGCGCTGGAGAACACCCTGCTCAGCCGCGAGCAGTTCGAGCAGCTCATCGACGCCAAATCCTATGAGGAGGAGGTCAAGCTGCTGCAGTCCCTGGGCTACAGCGAGCTGGAGCCCAAGCACCCCGAGGCAATCGACGCCGACCTGACGCTCGTCCGCTCGGAGGCATTGGAGGAGCTGGGCGCGCTTCTGCCCGACCCGGGCGTGCTGGATGTGTTCCGCATCAAATATGATTATCACAACATCAAGGCGATGCTCAAGGCGGAGGTCATGAACGTCAGCCCCGGCGAGATGCTTGCCAACCTCGGCCGCATCGATACCGAGGATCTGTTCGTCGCCCAGCGCGACAACGACGGCAGCAATCTGCCCGGGCGTCTGGCGTCGGCAGTGTACGTCGGGCGCGAGGTGCTTGCGAAGACGCGCGACCCGCAGTTGTTCGACGTGGCGGTGGACAAGTGGTTCTTCCGCGACCTGCTGGAGACCGCCGAGGAGACGGGAAGCGCGTTCCTCATCGGCTATGTCCGGCTGCAGATTGACGCGGCAAATCTGCGCACGCTGGTGCGCACGCTGCGCATGGGGAAGGA
Source organism: Oscillospiraceae bacterium (assembly GCA_024698225.1). Lineage (GTDB taxonomy): Bacteria > Bacillota > Clostridia > Oscillospirales > Oscillospiraceae > Hominicoprocola. The sequence continues at coordinate 4,285 of JAILRK010000199.1, forward strand.
CGCCGACTTTTTGCGCGGCGTGGTGTTCAAGGGCGGCGAGATTTCACAGGAGGAGCTGCTGCACGTCAGCGCAGGGCGCGGCGCGGGACTTGCCGAGCTGTTTGCCCCCACGGCACTGGCGGAGGCGGCGGAGGAAGGCGCGCGCATTCTGCGTGAGGGCGCCATGACGGAGTTTGAAAAGCGCTGTGACGACGCGCTGACGGCGTATCTTGACCGCGCGCGGCTGATTCCCTTCGGGGAGGAGCCGGTGCTCGCCTATCTTGTCGCGCGGGAGACGGAATACACCAACCTGCGCATTGTGCTCATCGGGCGCATGGCGGGCGTACCCGCGGACGTCATCCGTGCGCGTCTGCGCGCCGGGTATGTGTAAGGAGGGAAGACGATGGCAACGACCTATAAAATCGCCGTCGTGGGCGACTGGGAGTCCGTGATGGGCTTCCGCGCGCTGGGGCTGGAGACCTGCCCCGCCTCCACGCCGGAGAACGCGCGCGAGGTAATCCGCCGCCTGGCCCATGAGGACTGCGCCGTGATTTACCTGACCGAAACGCTGGCGAAAGCGCTGCCCGACGTGCTGGAGAAGTACAAGGACGAGCTGCGCCCCGCCATCATCCTGATTCCCGGGCGCGAGGGCGCGCTGGGCATCGGGCGTGACAACATTCAAAGAGCAATCGAACGCGCCGTCGGCGCGGACATCCTATGAGAAAGAAGGGATCAACCTTTGGCTGGTAAAATCGTGAAAGTATCCGGGCCGCTGGTCGTTGCGACGGGGCTTGCCGACGCAAACATGTCCGACGTCGTGCGCGTCGGTCCCCAGCGCCTGATTGGCGAGATTCTGACCATGAAGGGCGACACCGCCTCCATCCAGGTCTACGAGGAGACATCGGGCCTCGGACCGGGGACAGAGGTCGTCACCACCGGCGCGCCGATGAGCGTGGAGCTTGCCCCCGGCATGATTGAGGGCATCTACGACGGCATCCAGCGCCCGCTGGAGAAAATCGTTGAGAAGGTCGGCGCGAACATCACGCGCGGCGTGGAGGTGCCCGCCGTCGACCATGACAAAAAGTGGGAATTCACCGCCACCGCCAAGGTCGGCGACCGTGTCATCGGCGGCGACGTCCTCGGCACCGTGCCGGAGACGCCGGTGGTGCTGCACAAGATTATGGTGCCGCCCAACCTGCGCGGCACCGTCACCGACATCCGCAGCGGCAGCTTCACCGTCACCGAGCGCTTCGGCACGCTCAAGACCGACGACGGGAAGGAAATCCCGCTGCAGATGCTGCAGAAGTGGCCGGTCCGTATCGGCAGACCCTATACCAAAAAGTATCCGCCCGCCAGACCCCTGAGCAGCGGACAGCGCATCATCGACACCATGTTCCCCATCGCCAAGGGCGGCACGGCGGCGGTCCCCGGTCCCTTCGGCTCGGGCAAGACCGTCGTGCAGCACCAGCTCGCCAAGTGGTCGGACGTGGACATCGTGGTCTACATCGGCTGCGGCGAGCGCGGCAACGAGATGACCGACGTGCTGCGCGAGTTCCCCGAGCTGAAGGACCCGCGCACCGGCGAGTCCCTGATGAAGCGCACGGTGCTCATTGCAAACACCTCCGACATGCCCGTTGCGGCGCGCGAGGCGTCGGTCTACACCGGCATCACCATCGCGGAGTATTTCCGCGACATGGGCTACGACGTGGCGGTCATCGCGGATTCCACCTCCCGCTGGGCGGAGGCGCTGCGCGAGATGTCCGGCCGTCTGGAGGAGATGCCCGGCGAGGAGGGCTACCCTGCCTACCTTGCCTCCCGCCTTGCGCAGTTCTATGAGCGCGCGGGCAGCGTGGAGTGCATTGGCTCCGACGAGCGCCGCGGCAGCCTGACCGCGGTCGGCGCGGTCTCGCCTCCGGGCGGCGACCTGTCCGAGCCGGTCTCGCAGGCAACGATGCGTATCGTCAAGGTGTTCTGGGCGCTCGACGCGCAGCTCGCCTATCGCCGCCACTTCCCGGCGATCAATTGGCTCAACTCCTACTCGCTCTACCTCGACTCCCTCAAGCCGTGGTTCGACGAGAATCTGGGCGAGAGCTTTATGCGCAACCGCACACAGGCGATGTCCATCCTCCAGAGCGAGGCGAGCCTCAACGAGATCGTCCAGCTCGTCGGTAAGGACGCGCTTTCGCCGAACGACCAGCTGACGCTGGAGGTCGCGCGCATGATCCGCGAGGACTACCTGCAGCAGAACGCCTTCACCGACATCGACGGCTATTCCAGCTACGACCGGCAGGGCAAACTGCTGGACCTCATTCTGGAGTACGACCGCCGCTGCCGCGACGCCATCGCCAAGGGCGCGAACGTCACGAAGCTGTTCAATATCCCGCAGCGCGAGACCATCGGCCGCGCCAAGAGCGTGCCCGTGGACGAGTACAACACGGCGTACGACCAGATCCGCCTGAACATGGCGAAGGAGATCGGGGAGATCGCCGCCGAGGGAGGTGAGGACTGATGATCCGTGAATACAAGACCGTAGAGGAGATCGTAAGCCCTCTGATGATGGTCCGCATGGTCGAGGGCGTCACCTACGACGAGCTCGTCGAGATCGAGCTGCACGACGGCTCGATCCGCCGCGGCAAGGTGCTCGAGGTCAACGGCGATACCGCCGTCGTTCAGCTCTTCGAGTCCGCCGCGGGCATCAACCTCGCCGACGCGAAGGTACGCTTTCTCGGTCACCCGCTGCAGCTCGGCGTCTCCGCCGATATGCTCGGCCGCGTGTTCAACGGCATGGGCCAGCCCATCGACGGCGGCCCGGAGATCCTGCCCGAGGAGTACAGGGACATCAACGGCCTGCCGATGAATCCGGCGGCGCGCGATTACCCCAACGAGTTCATTCAGACCGGCGTTTCCACCATCGACGGCCTGAACACCCTGGTGCGCGGGCAGAAGCTGCCCATTTTCTCCGGCTCGGGCCTGCCGCACGCGAACCTTGCCGCGCAGATCGCGCGTCAGGCGAAGGTGCTCGGCGACGAGGCGTCCAACTTCGCGGTCGTGTTCGCCGCCATCGGCATCACGTTCGAGGAGTCCGAGTTCTTCGTGAGCGAATTCCGCCGCACCGGCGCCATCGACCGCACGGTGCTGTTCTCAAACCTCGCGAACGACCCCGCGGTCGAGCGTATCTCCACCCCGCGCATGGCGCTGACCGCCGCGGAGTATCTCGCGTTCGAGAAGAACATGCACGTGCTGGTCATCATGACCGACATCACCAACTACGCCGAAGCTCTGCGCGAGGTCTCGGCGGCGAAGAAGGAGGTCCCGGGCCGCCGCGGCTTCCCCGGCTACCTCTATACCGACCTTGCCACGCTCTATGAGCGCGCGGGCCGTCAGCTCGGCAAGCCCGGCTCCATCACGCTCATTCCGATCCTCACCATGCCTGAGGACGACAAGACCCACCCGATTCCCGACCTGACCGGCTACATCACCGAGGGGCAGATCATCCTCTCCCGCTCGCTGTACCGCCAGGGCATCGAGCCGCCTGTGGACGTCATGCCGTCGCTGAGCCGTCTGAAGGACAAGGGCGTCGGCGTCGGAAAGACCCGCGAGGACCACGCCAACACGATGAACCAGCTCTTCGCCGCGTATTCCACCGGTAAGGAGAACAAGGAGCTGATGTCCATTCTGGGCGAGGCGGCGCTCACGCCGACCGACCTGCTGTACGCGAAGTTCGCGGACGAGTTCGAGAAGCGCTACGTCAACCAGGGCTACGACCAGAACCGCACCATCGAGGAGACGCTGGATCTCGGCTGGGAGCTGCTGAGCATCCTGCCCAAGGCGGAGCTCAAGCGCATCAAGCCGGAGTACATCGAGAAATACTGGCCGAAGGACAAGACCTGAAGAAGGGAGGGTAAGCCATGCCTAGCGAAGCGGTAAACCCTACCAGAATGGAATTGACCCGCCTCAAGGGCAAGCTGCGCACCGCACAGCGCGGGCATAAGCTGCTCAAGGACAAGCGGGACGAGCTGATGAAGCAGTTCCTCGACACCGTGCGCGAGGTGCGCACCCTGCGCGCGGAGGTGGAAAGCGAGCTGATGAAGGTACACGGCTCCTTTACCGTCGCCTCGGCGCTGATGAGCGCGCAGGCGCTGGAGCAGGCGCTGATGTACCCGAAGCAGAGCGTGGAGCTGACGATGACGTTCCAGAACGTCATGTCGGTGAACGTTCCTGTGTACGACTTCCAGACCAGAACGAAGTCCGACGCGGACATCTACCCCTACGGCTTCGCCGCCACGAGCGGCGAGCTGGACGCGGCGGTGGACGCGCTGGGCCAAGTGTTCCGCAAGATGCTCAAGCTCGCGCAGATCGAGAAGTCGGCGCAGTTGATGGCGGAGGAGATCGAAAAGACCCGCCGCCGCGTCAACGCGCTGGAGTACGTCAAGATCCCCGAGATGCAGGAGAGCATCAAGTACATCACCATGAAGCTCGACGAGAACGAGCGCGCGAACACCATCCGTCTGATGAAGGTCAAGGACATGGTGCTCAAGGACGCGGTCGAAGAACGTCGGCGGAAAAACGAGGAAATCTTGGCGGAGAGCTGAGAAAACGGATTTTTTGAATGGGTTTATCCTAAGCGAGAGGCGGCTGTACCGTAATAATACCGCTTCCACGATGGGAGAACTTGGGACGAAAACAAAAAACCGCACCCATCTCATTTCTTTGAGATGGGTGCGGCTAAAAACACAAAAGCTTTTCTCTTATAAGGAGAATTGAAATTATGGCATGAGGGTTACTATTTGCTTTACTTGATAAGAGAGTACGAAGAATAGACGATAATAGGAGACTTCATTGTGAGCGAATATGAGGCGAATTGTAAGAGAATACGAAATTTGATCCGAAACCAAATTGAAAATGGGGAAAGAAACTTCATCATTTATCCTTATTCGACCAACGGAATGGCTACACACGATATACTCAAAAAGCAATTTGGAATTGAGCCTGCAATGATCGTGGACAATAGACTTTGTAAGCTGAATCCCACCATTCACCCAGTCGGAGATTTACAGAAATTAGATACAAAAAAATATGTAATCTTTTTAACATCTGGAAACATAGCCTATTGTGAAGAAATACGGCGAATAGCTTATAGAATATTTCCAAAAGACAGAGTCATTGATTTATTTGAGAACGTATTGCATCCCGATCCGAGAGTTTCGTGGCTTAGAAAGTATTCAGAAATCATATATGAGAGAGGATTATCTGGCAGTGTTGCTGAGTGTGGTGTGTTCCGCGGCGAATTTGCTCACTATATAAATGAATTCTTTGATGACAGGACATGCTATCTGTTTGACTCTTTTGAAGGATTTGCTAAAAACGAGATTACGTTGGAAAAACAAGTACATAATTCTCCTTTTATGACTGAAGAGAATCTCACAGCTTATAGCGATACTTGCGTAGAATCTGTTATCAAGAGAATGCCGCATCCGGAAAAAATTGTCATAAAAAAAGGCTATGTTCCCGATACTCTAATTGGTTTGGAGGATGATTTTTGCTTTGTCAGCTTAGATATGGATTTTTATTTGCCTATGCTGGAGGCGTTGAAATTTTTCTATCCGCGTATGAATGAGGGGGGCGTCCTATTGCTGCACGATTATTATTATCAAGATTTGCCCGGAGTCAGCAAAGCAGTAAGCGACTATGAGAGCATACTAGGGAAGCCGCTTAAAAAGATACCGCTTGGCGCTGATCCTAGTATTGTTATTTTTAAGTA
>JAILRK010000168.1 GCA_024698225.1 Oscillospiraceae bacterium
TTTGTTTTAAGAAAAGGAGTATCTGACACCGTATGAGTTTACCGTATCTACATGCGATATATCAAAATACATAGGATAATCGTAATTCCACCCTGTCGCGCATATCAAATAGTTGTAGAAATCACTTGATTTCGATACGGATGCGCAAATGATTCGTTTCATAGTATTCTCCTCGTATTACTCATAATTTTGAAGACTAACTAAAAGCGAAGGATTGATTATTTTTAGTAAGTAACAATCCCAAACGCGGATATGGAATAGGACGATTTATTCTTTATCCCAAACCTATAATATCCGTGTTGCGTAACCTCAATGGTTACATTGATATAGCCATTGCTAGCGCTCACGGGATAGAAAAGACCATCCGGCGCGATAAAGCCGAAATCCACGCTTGCCGTTGTGGGCGTGTAGTGCGCGTTGATCGTAATGGTTTCCCCGATCTCCAGCGGGAATGTGGAATCTGCGGTGATTAGGGTATTTGCGGGTACGCTTACGCTAAAGCCTCCCGAAGCCCTGTGGATTACTTTAGTAGTTACGTTCTGTTGCTCGTCGGACACGTCCGTGTATGCCGCCTGCACAGTCATTCCGCTGTAACTGAACAGGAGCATAAGCATAAGGATAAAGGAGATCAGACGCCTTTTCTGTATGTTCTCACCTCCCTTCTGCATGGTTTACCAAGTGAATGAGAACCCCTCAGAAATATCCGGGGAAGTCTCCGTTGGCTCAATATCGCTCATCATGATGTAGGTATTATCACCTTTATCCTTGTGGGACATAGATAGTAACACTACAACGATAAGCACGGCTAAACAGGCAATAGCGATTACCCATTTTAGGCGCGTCCGCGATTTTACGCGGATAATATGTATTGCTGCGTTTTCGTCAGATTCTGCCTCTGTCGCAGTTATTTCTGGTTTTTCAGGCGGCTTCATTTCCTCTGAATCGCTCAGGAGAGAATCGAGCGAAACGCCATATAAAGTGCTCAACTGTTTCAGTTTATCCGTTGACGGTATGGCTAGCCCATTTTCCCATCGAGAGACAGCCTGTCTCGAAACATTCAATCGTTCGGCAAGTTCAAGCTGAGACCATCCCTTTTCTTTTCTTAACTGGGTCAGCTTTTCTTTCAGTTTCACTTTTGTCACCTCAACATTTTACCGTAATGTGATGAAAATTGCGACCACTTTCACTTTACATTTGGCGCAATTCTTGATTGCTTTTAGATAATTCGGACAAATTTCAAACAAAATGCAGCGAAAACCAAACCCTGTAACGTCGTCAGCTGAAAACACCCCTGATATAACAAAATCCGCCCGTTTTCAGGGTGGTTTTGTTATAATCAGAGCTTATCCCCTCTCAAAAATCCTGCGGACGCGGATGACGCCGTTGATTTGCTCCAGACTGCACACCGTGTCGGAGGGCATCGGCTGGGAGAGGTCGAGCAGCGTATAGGCGTATTCGCCGCGCGCCTTGTTGGCAAGGTTCTCGATGTTCAGGCCGTGGTTGCCGAAGAACGTCGTAATCTGGGAGAGCATGTTCGGCACGTTGCGGTGCAGCACCGCCACGCGCGCCTCCGTCTCGCAGACGCCGGCGTTGATTTCCGGGAAGTTAACAGAGTGCGAGATGTTGCCGTTGTCCAGATAGTCCTGCAGCTCGTCCACCGCCATGATGGCGCAGTTGTCCTCCGCCTCCAGCGTGGACGCGCCGAGATGCGGCAGGATGATGGCGTTTTTCATGCGCACGCTGACGGGGTTCGCAAAGTCGCTGATGTAGCAGCGCACCTTGCCGCACGCCAGCGCCTCCGCCATCGCCTCCTCGTCCACCAGCACGTCGCGGGCGAAGTTGAGGAAGCGCACGCCGTCGCGCATGTGCGCAATCTGCTCCCTGCCAATCATGCCCTTCGTCTTCTCCATGGCGGGGACGTGGATGCTGATGTAGTCGCAGGCGGCGCAGATTTCCTCCACGCTCTCGGCGTGGCGGACGGCAGGGCTGAGGTGCCACGCCGAGTTGATGGACAGATAGGGGTCGTAGCCGTAGACGGTCATGCCGAGGCTGACCGCGGCGTTCGCCACCAGCACGCCCACCGCGCCGAGACCGATGACGCCGATGGTCTTGCCGAGAATCTCGTTGCCCGCAAACTGCTTTTTCGCCTTCTCCGCGTCCTTGGCGACGGCGGCGTCGTCGGCGTTGGCGCGCACCCACTCGCTGCCGCCCACGATGTCGCGGGAGGCGAGCAGCAGCCCCGCAATGACAATCTCCTTGACGGAGTTCGCGTTCGCGCCCGGGGTGTTGAACACGACAATGCCCTGCTCCGTGCAGCGCTCAATGGGGATGTTGTTGACGCCGGCGCCGGCACGGGCGATGGCGCGCAGCTCGGGCGCGAACGCCATGTCCTTCATCTCCGCCGAGCGGACGAGGATGCCCGCCGCCTCCTCGGGCGTGTCGATGATGGTATAGCCCTTGCGGAAGCGCGAGGTGCCGACCTCGGCAATGTTGTTCATGCAATAAATCTTGCGGTCCTTGCGGTCCTTCATCATGTGAATGCACCCTTCTCTTCATAATTTTCCCCATTATCGCACAGCACCTTTGGTTTTGCAATCGCAGTCCTGTACACATTTGTGCGTTCCGGGAAGACTTTTTTGTTGATTTGCACGCATCATTGGGCGCGCTCCGCCGTCTGCCGGACGCCTCCGCGCGCCTGCAATGAACGGCGCAAAAAAAGAGGGCCTCCTTTCGGAAGCCCTCTTCGGTTCTGTGCTTACGCAAGGTGTCCCTTCGCCGTGATGACGTCGATGACGGAGTCCACGTACTTCTCGCAGACCTCGTCGCTGCCCGCCTCGACCATGACGCGGATGACCGGCTCGGTGCCGGACTCGCGCACAAGGATGCGGCCCTCGTCGCCCAGCTCGTCGGCGACCTTCTTCACCGCCGCCTGCACGTCGGGGTCGTTCTGCGCGTCGGGCTTGCTCTTGACCCTGACGTTCTTGAGCACCTGCGGGTAGAAGACCACGGGCGCCGCAAGCTCGCTCATGGGCTTCTTTCTCGCCAGCATGACCTCCATCATCTTGAGGCTGGTGAGGATGCCGTCGCCGGTGGTCTCGTACTTGGAGAAGATGATGTGACCGGACTGCTCGCCGCCGATGCGGTGGCCGTACTTGACCATGTTCTCATAGACGTACTTGTCGCCGACCTTGGTCTTCTCGTAGTCGATGCCGACCTTGTCCAGCGCCTTGTAGAGGCCGAAGTTGCTCATCACGGTGGTGACGACCATGTTGTTGAGCAGCTTGCCGCGCTCCTTCATGTACAGGCCGTAGATGTAGAGGATGTGGTCGCCGGTGACGACGTTGCCCTTCTCGTCCACGCAGAGGCAGCGGTCGGCGTCGCCGTCGAAGGCGAAGCCCACGTCAAGGCCGTTGTCCACCACGAACTTCTGCAGGTGCTCGATGTGGGTGGAGCCGCAGTCGGTGTTGATGTTGTAGCCGTCCGGGGTGTTGTTCATCACGTAGGTCTTCGCGCCCAGCGCGTCGAACACGGCGGAGGCAATCTGCCAGGCCGCGCCGTTGGCGACGTCGAGACCGACCTTCACGTCCTTGAAGCTGTACTTCGACATGGAAATCAGGTGCCCGATGTAGCGGTTGCGCCCCGCGACGTAGTCCACCGTGCGCCCGATTGCGTCGCGCGCCGCGACGGGAATCTCCACCTTGCCGTCGATGTAGTCCTCGACCTCAAGGATGGTGCTCTCGTCCATCTTCTCGCCCCTGCCGTTGAGCAGCTTGATGCCGTTGTCGTAGTAGGGGTTGTGGGAGGCGGAAATCATGATGCCGCAGTCAAAATCGTCCACGCGCGTGATGTACGCGACGGAGGGCGTGGTCGTGACGTGCATGATGTAGGCGTCCGCACCGCTTGCCATCAGGCCGGTGCACAGCGCGTACTCAAACATATAGCTCGAGCGGCGGGTGTCCTTGCCGATGAGGATTTTTGCCTTCTTGCCCTGCTTCGCGCCGTAGTACCAGCCAAGGAAGCGGCCAATCTGCACCGCGTGCTCAAAGGTCAGGTCCTTGTTGGCCTCGCCGCGGAAGCCGTCGGTTCCGAAATACTTGCCCATTATGCTTCCTCCTTCTTTGCAATGACCTCGCCGCTGTTCTTGTGGATGCTGTACGCGGGAATGACGCCGCGGACGCAGGAGGTCGGATAGACGTTGCTGTGGCGGCCGATGACCGTGCCGGGGTTGCACACGGAGTTGCAGCCCACCTCGACATAGTCGCCCAGCATCGCGCCGATTTTCTTGATGCCCGTCTCAAGCTGCTCCGCGCCGTTGTGGATGACGACGAGCTTCTTGTCGGACTTGACGTTCGAGGTAATCGAGCCGGCGCCCATGTGGCTGTAGTAGCCGAGGATGCTGTCGCCGACGTAGTTGTAGTGCGGGGTCTGCACGTGGTCGAAGAGGATGACGTTCTTCAGCTCCACGCTGTTGCCCACCACGCAGTCCGCGCCCACCAGCGCGCTGCCGCGGATGAACGCACCGTGGCGGACCTCGGTGTTCGGCCCGATGATGCAGGGCGCGCCGAGATAGGCGGAGGGGAAGACCTTGGCGGTCTTGTGCACCCAGACGTGCTCGCTGACCTCCTCATAGTCCTCGCCGAGCGTGGGACCGAGGCTGAGAATCATGTCCTTGATGCCCTTGAGCGCCTCCCAGGGATAGGTGAACTGCGTGAGATAGTCCTTTGCCAGGGTGTGGTCCAGGTCGTACAGGTCGCAAATGGTCATCATCTTACATACGCTCCTTCCGCTCGATGTCGAGGAAATACTTATAGGTGTCCACGGTCAGCTCGCCGCAGGCGGCCTCGTCGCAGGCGATGATTGCGCCGTTGTGCATCTGCAGGGCGCTGCAGGTCCACTTGTGGCTGACGTTGCCCTCCACGGTGGCGGCGAGCGCACGCGCCTTGTTGTGACCGTTGATGAGAATCAGGACCTCTTTGGAATCCGTCACCGTGCCGACGCCGACGGACAGCGCCTGTGCGGGCACCGCCTCGGGGTCGTTGCCAAAGAAGCGGCTGTTGACGATGCGCGTGTCGGTGGTCAGGCTGCGCAGGCCCGTGCGGGAGCAGAGGCTGGTAAACGGCTCGTTGAAGGCGATGTGTCCGTCCACGCCGATGCCGCCCATGAACAGGTCGATGCCGCCGTAGGAGGCGATTTTCTCCTCATAGCGCGCGCACTCCGCCTCGGGGTCCTCCGCCATGCCGTTGAGGATGTTGATGTTCTCCGGCTTCATGTCGACCAGATGGTCAAAGAAGTTGTCGTGCATGAAGTACCAGTAGCTCTGGTCATGCTCATGGGGCAGACCGACGTACTCGTCCATGTTGAAGGTCACGACGTTGGCGAACGACACCTCGCCCGCGCGGTTCATGCGCGCAAGCTCGCGGTACACGCCGATGGGCGAGGACCCGGTCGGCAGGCCGAGGACGAAGGGACGCGCTTCCTTGTGCGCGTTGATTTTGCCGGCAATATAGTGTGCAGCCCACAGGCTCATCTTCTCGTAGTTGTCCTGAATAACGACTCTCATGTTAAAACTCCTCCGGGCGTTCGAGCCCGTTTCTTTTCTATAGTCATTCGGCGTGGAGGAAGCCTCTGTTACGATGTCCATTTCGCTTTTTGCTCTTCCTCTGACGACCCGCCAAAGTCGGCCGGGGCAGGACCCGCCGATTCTTTCGATGCCTGCCCGCCTCGTCACCCCTGCTATGGGTCCGGCGCTAATGGGCGCCCCGTCCTCCGCACGCGGCACACCATTTTATTGTTTGCCATTGTACCCTATTTTATGGTCCTGTGTCAAGCGCAATATCCCCCCCGTTCTCCAATCCGTATGGCATTTGTTCCTGATTGGCACAATCGCTTGTGCACAACACAGTTGGGTTTTTTTGGTTTTATTCTTTTCATTCATACCCTACAAAGCATTCCCGCGCGCGCGGCAGGATTTTATCTGTTTTTTCGCTTGACAATCCCTGTGCTTTATGGTTTGATAACTGTAATTGAATCAAGCAATGAAAGGATAGAGGCGCGGTTACCATCAGTACCGCGGACGGAACAGGCAGCAGAGCCGTTGTCCGTGCGAAAGGGGTCGCCGCCGAAGTGGGAGTGTCGCGCGCTTCTGCTGGGCATACGGAGAACATCCGTCTGACTGTCGCGTTTGCGGAGTGCTATCGATTGATTGCGATTTTCCCCCGCAGTGCTTCGGGGGAGCGGGATTGATGATGAACACAGGCGGACGCATGTCGTTTCCGCCTGTGTTTTTTCGCAGTCTTCCGTCCTTTCTGCGCTTCCACCCCACGGACACAACACAAATTCTGAAAAGAACATGCAAAGGAGACTGTTGCTATGAACCAGCCCATTTTCCGCGGTGTCGCCACCGCACTTGTCACCCCGCTCAACGAGCGCGGCGTGGACTATGAACGCCTCGGCCGCCTCATCGACTGGCAGATTGAGCAGGGCGTCAACGCCCTCGTCATCGCCGGCACCACCGGCGAGGGCTCCACCCTCGACGACGCGGAGCACCGCGCCGTCGTCAAGTACAGCGTCGAGCGCGTCGCGGGGCGCGTGCCCGTCATCGCCGGCACCGGCTCGAACGACACCGCCTATGCCATCAGCCTCACGCGCTACTGCTGCGAGGTCGGCGCGGACGCGATGCTGGTCGTGACGCCGTACTACAACAAGGCGACGCAGAAGGGCCTTGTCACGATGTTCAAGGCGATTGCCGACAACTCCACCAAGCCCATCATCCTCTACAACGTGCCCTCCCGCACGGGTGTGAACATCGAGCCGTCCACCTACGCGGCGCTGGCGGACTACCCGAACATCGCCGCCATCAAGGAGGCGAACGGCAACATCGCCAAGATTGTCGAGACCGCGGGGCTGGTCGGCGACAGGCTCGCCATCTACTCCGGCAACGACGACCAGATTGTGCCGATTCTCTCCATGGGCGGTCAGGGCGTCATCTCGGTGCTCTCCAACGTCGCGCCGAAGCTGACCGTCGAGCTCTGCGAGCGCTTCTTCCGCGGCGACGTCGCGGGCGCGGCGAAGCTGCAGTGCGAGCTGCTGCCGCTCATTCAGGCGCTGTTCTGCGAGGTCAACCCCATTCCCGTCAAGGCGGGCATGGCGGCGATGGGCTGGTGCGACAACTATCTGCGCCTGCCGCTCACGCCGATGGAGCCGGAGCACGAGGAGAAGCTGCTCGCGCTGATGCGTCAGCACGGGCTTGTGTAAGAGAAAGAGAGGGATACCATGAGAATTCTTGTCAGCGGTCTTGGCGGCGCGATGGGGCGCGAGGTGGCAAAGCTGGCGCTTGCGGGCTATCGCGGCGCGGAGCTGGTCGGCGGCGTGAGCCTCTTCCCCTGCGACGACATCAACGTCCCCTGCACGAAGACCTTTGAAGGCGCCGTGACGGACGCGGACTGCGTGGTGGACTTCTCCCACCACTGCGTCACCGCGGACCTTCTGCGCTTTGTCACCGAGCACAAGTTACCGCTCGTCCTTGCCACGACGGGACAGACCGAGGAGGAGAAGGCGGCGATTTATGCCGCGGCAGAGGAAATCCCCCTCTTCTTCTGCGCCAACTACTCCCTTGGCGTGGCGCTGCTCATCGAGCTGGCGAAGAAGACCGCCGCCATGCTGCCCGACGCCGAGATTGAGATTATCGAAAAGCACCACGACCGCAAGATTGACGCGCCCAGCGGCACGGCGCTCGCCATTGCGGACGCCATCCGCGAGGTGCGCCCGGAGGCAACGGTGCTCACCGGACGCAGCGGACAGGGCAAGCGCACGCCGAACGAGATTGGCATTCACGCCATCCGCATGGGCAACATCGTCGGCGAGCACGAGGTGATGATTGGCACGAACAACCAGACCATCACGCTCAAGCACGAGGCGCACAGCCGCGCGCTGTTCGCCGAGGGCGCGCTCGCCGCCGCCGCGTTCCTGCAGGGCAAGAGCGCGGGCCTTTACGACATGAAACGCATGATTACTCTCTAAGAACAAAGGAGGACGTTCCCATGAAGCTCGCTATCTATGGCTATGGCAACATCGCGCGCGGCGTTGAGAGCGCCGTTGCGCAGAATCCCGACATGACCCTCACCGCCGTGTTCACGCGCCGCGACCCCGCAAGCGTAAAAACGCGCAGCGGCGTGTGCGTCTACGCCGCCTCGGCGCTCGACGCGCATCTGGACGACATCGACGTGCTGATTGTCTGCGGCGGCAGCGCCACCGACCTGCCCGTCATGACCCCGATGCTGGTGCGCAAGTGCTGCGTGGTGGACAGCTTTGACACCCACGCGCGCATTCCCGAGCATTTTGCCAACGTGGACGAGGCGGCGCGCGAGTGCGGACACGTCGCGCTGATTTCCGGCGGCTGGGACCCCGGCATGTTCTCCCTCATGCGGCTCTACGCCTCCGTCATCCTGCCCGAGGGCAAGGACTACACCTTCTGGGGCCGCGGCGTCAGCCAGGGGCACAGCGACGCGGTGCGCCGCATTGACGGCGTGCTCGACGCGCGGCAGTACACCATTCCCATTCCCGAGGCGCTTGACGCGGTGCGCAGCGGCGCCATGCCGGCGCTGAGCACGCGCGAAAAGCACCGCCGCGAGGTCTTCGTCGTTGCGGCGGAGGGCGCGGACAAGGCCGCGATTGAGCGCGCCATCGTCACCATGCCGAACTACTTTGACGAGTATGACACCACCGTCCACTTCATCTCCGCCGAGGAGATGCGGCGCGACCACAGCGAGCTGCCCCACGGCGGCTTCGTGTTCCGCACGGGCAAGACCGGCTTTGCGCTCGAGCACAGCCACACCGTTGAATACCGGCTGACGCTGGACTCCAACCCCGAGTTCACCGCCGGCGTGCTGGTCGCCCTGGCGCGCGCCGTGCACAAGATGGCGCTGCGCGGCGACACCGGCTGCAAGACCGTCTTCGACGTGGCGCCCGCCGACCTCTCCCCGCTCTCCGGCGAGGAGCTGCGCGCGCACATGCTGTGACGGGCGGCAGACGCCAAACCGACACCGGACACCATGAGGACATCGAACATGTTTATCTGTGAAAACCTCGGCGTCAACGACGCCGGTCACCTGAGCTTTGCCGGGCAGGACACCGCCGCGCTCGCCGCGCGCTACGGCACGCCGCTGTACCTGATGGACGAGGCGCGCATCCGCCGCAACTGCCGCGTCTACCGCGACGCCATGCGCGCGTGCTTCGGCGAGAGCGCCATGACGCTCTATGCCAGCAAGGCGAACTCCTTCCGGCAAATCTACCGCATCATGCAGGAGGAGGGCATGGGCGTGGACGTGGTCTCCCGCGGCGAAATCCACACCGCCGCGCGCGCGGGCTATGACCTCTCCCGCGCGTTCTACCACGGCAACGCCAAGTCCGACGCGGACATCGCCTATGCCATGGACTGCGGCGTGGGCTGCTTCGTCGTGGACAACGAGGACGAGCTGCACGCCGTCGAGGCGGAGGCGGCGCGGCGCGGCACGGCGCAGCGCATCCTGCTGCGCGTCACCCCCGGCATCGACCCGCACACCTACGAGGCGGTGAACACCGGCATGGTGGACAGCAAGTTCGGGCGCGCCATCGCCACCGGCGAGGCGGAGGCGCTTGTCCGCCTGGCGCTCTCGCTGCGCCATGTGCGTCTGCTGGGCTTCCACTGCCACGTCGGCTCGCAGGTCTTCGCCGAGGACGTGTTTGAGCGCGCGGTGGACGTGATGCTCCGCTTCATCGCGCAGATGCGCGACACCCTGGGCTACACCGCCTCCGTGCTGGACCTCGGCGGCGGCTACGGCGTGCGCTACACCGACGCCGACCCGACGCTGGACATCGCGGAGAAGCTGCGCGACGTCGCCCGCGTGTTCCACGCGGTCTGCGCGGAGCTCTCGCTCAGCGAGCCCGCCGTCGCGCTCGAGCCGGGGCGCAGCATCGTCGCCGACGCGGGGCTGACGCTCTACACGGCGCAGTCCGTCAAGCGCATCCGCGGGTACAAGAACTACGTCGCCGTGGACGGCGGCATGACCGACAACCCGCGCTTCGCGCTCTACAAAAGCCGTTACACCGTGCTGCCCGCCGGGGACATGAACGCGCCGCGCAACATGCGCTGCGACCTTGCGGGCTGCTGCTGTGAAAGCGGCGACATCCTGCAGCAGGACGTCGCCCTGCCCGACACGCTCCGCCGCGGCGACCTCGTGGCGGTGTGCACCACGGGCGCATACAACTACGCCATGGCGTCCAACTACAACCGCGTGCCGCGCCCCTGCGTCGTCATGCTCCGCGACGGGGACAGCTACGTCGCCGTGCGCCGCGAGACCGTGGACGACCTCACCGGTCTGGACGCCTGAGCTTCCCTGAGAAGAAAGAAGGCTATGCATGAAACCCATCGTTGCCAAATTCGGCGGCAGCTCGCTTGCTGACGCCGCGCAGTTCCGCAAGGTTGCGGACATCGTCCGCGCCGACGCGGACCGGCGCTTCGTCGTCGCCTCCGCGCCCGGCAAGCGCAACGCCGCCGACACCAAGGTCACGGACCTGCTGTACCGCTGCTATGAGCTTGCGACGCAGGGGCAGGACGCCGCGCCGGCGCTGGCGCTGATTCGCGCCCGCTTCGCGCAGATTATGGACGAGCTGTCCATTGACTTCCCCCTTGACGAGGAGCTTGGCGTCATCGCCGCGCAGCTTGCCGCCGCGCCCGCGCGCGACTACATGGCAAGCCGCGGCGAATACCTCAACGCAAAGCTGCTTGCCGCCTATCTCGGCGTTCCCTTTGTCGACGCGGCGAATACCGTGCGCTTTTCGGGCGACGGGCGCTTCATCGCCGAGGGCACGAACGAGGCGCTTGCCACCGCGCTGCGCGGCGTGGAGCGCGCGGTCATTCCGGGCTTCTACGGCGCGGACGAGGCGGGGCGCATCCACACCTTCACGCGCGGCGGCTCCGACGTCACCGGCGCGCTGGTCGCGCGTGCGGTGAACGCGCGCCTGTACGAGAACTGGACGGACGTGAGCGGCATGCTCTTCACCGACCCGCGCATCGTGCCCAACCCCGACACCATCCGCCACATCAGCTACCGCGAGCTGCGCGAGCTTTCGTACATGGGCGCCTCCGTGCTGCATGAGGACGCGGTGTTCCCCGCGCGCGCGGCGGGCATCCCCATCAACATCCGCAACACCAACCGCCCCGCCGACGCGGGCACAATGATCTCACACGACCTGCCGCCCGCCGCCGCGCAGCGTCCGGTCACGGGCGTCGCGGGGCGCAAGGGTTTCTCGACGCTGCTTGTCGAGCAGTCGCTGATGAACAATGAGATCGGCTTCGGCGCGCGGCTGCTCAACATCCTCGCCGCACACGGCGTCCCGTTCGAGCACTGCCCCACCGGCATCGACACGATCTCGGTCGTGGTGGACACGGCGGCGCTCGACGCCTGCCGCGAGGCAGTGCTGCGCCAGATCGAGCTCCAGATGCACCCCGACCATCTCTCCGTGGAGGACGGGCTTGCGATGATCGCGGTCGTCGGACACGGCATGGGCGGTCAACGCGGCATTGCCGCGCGCATCTTTTCCGCCGTCGCGGAGGCAGGCGTCAACATCCGCATGATCGATCAGGGCTCAAGCGAGCTGAATATCATCATCGGCGTGGACGAGGCGGACTATGAGGCCGCTGTGCGCGCCATCTGTGAAAAGCTGCGCAAATAGACGCAGCGCAAGATATCGCAGGCAGGTCGTCTCCCACGCGGAGGGCGTCCTGCCTGCACTCTTTTTGCACGCCCGCATAAGATGGAGTGGCGGGAAAACCCGTCTATCCTTCAGAGAGGGTGATCGACATCAATCGTTTTCAGAATAACTGCGGCGTAAACGCCGCCGCGAACAGCAATTGCGGCTGCAAGTGCTTCCAGCCCTGCGGCTGCGGCATCGGTTGCGGCACGGTGTGCTATGTCGGGCCCACGGGGCCCACCGGTCCCGCCGGTCCGACCGGCCCGCAGGGCGTACAGGGCATTCAAGGCGTGCAGGGACCTCAGGGTCTTGTCGGCCCCACCGGTCCTGCCGGTGTGACTGGCCCGACCGGCCCCGCCGGCGAAATCGGCCCGACCGGCCCTGCCGGTGAGATTGGTCCCACCGGCCCCGCCGGAACGGTCGAACCTGCGGCAGCTGTTGCCGACCTTGATCCCACCGCGGAGCTTGCGGACGTGATCACCTCGTTCAACACGCTGCTGGCAAACATGCGCGCCGCGGGTCTGCTTGAGGCGTAACAAACCCGAAAAGGGGCGGCTCCGCCGTCCCTTTTCCCGTATAAGGAGGGCTTTTCATCTCATATCATATCTGCGTTTACGCGATTGCGAAAAACGAGGCGCAATTCGTTGACCGCTTCATGGACGCGGCAGCGGAGGCGGACAGCGTCTGCGTGCTCGACACCGGGTCTGACGACGATACCGCGTCGCGTCTGCGCGCGCGCGGCGCAATCGTCGAACGGGAGATCGTCACGCCGTGGCGCTTCGACGCCGCGCGCAACGCCTCGATGCGCCTCATTCCGAAGGAAGCGGACATCTGCTTCTGCATCGATCTTGACGAACAGCTCCGCCCGGGCTGGCGCGCCGCGCTGGAGGCGGCGTGGACGGACGAGGCGACCCGCGCCCGCTATCGCTACACCTGGAGCTTTCTGCCCGATGGGCGCGAAGGGCACGTCTTCTGGCCGGAAAAAATCCACAAAAGAGGAGTTTACCACTGGATACACCCGGTTCACGAGGTGTTGGAATACACCGGCGAGGGCCGTGAACACATCGTCACCGTTCCCGGTCTTCAGCTCGACCACCATCCCGACGAGGCTAAGTTCCGCGGACAGTATCTGCCGCTTTTAGCGCTCGCCGTCGCCGAAGAGCCGGAACCTGACCGCTGCCGAACCTATCTAGGGCGTGAATACATGTCCCGCGGAGAGTCGCGCCAGGC
>JAILRK010000188.1 GCA_024698225.1 Oscillospiraceae bacterium
CGCGCAGCGCCTCGCTCTGTGCGCGCAGGCGCTCGGTCATCGCCGCGGCGACGCCCGCGCCCTTGAGAAGCATCGCCATGGGGACACCACCCTTCCAAAAAAATCGGAAACCGGAGGAACCGTCACAATGGACATTACGATGGATATTACGGAACAAAAGCGCGCCCTGCGCGCCGAGCTGCGCGCGCGGGAGCGCACGCTTACAGAAGCGGAAAAGGCGGAGAGCAGCGCCGCCATCTGCCGCGCGCTGGCGGCGCTGCCGCAGTTTGCGGCGGCGAAGACGGTGCTGGCGTTTTACGGTCTGCCGCGCGAAATCGACACCCGCGCCTTCCTGCGCCGGACGCTCGCGTGCGGCAAGACGCTGCTGCTGCCCCGCTGCGAGCCGGAACGCCGCCTGTCGCTGTGCGTCGTGGGCGACCTGGACGGGGCGCTGACCGAGGGTGTGTTCGGCATCCGCGAGCCGACGCGCGCCTGCCCCGTCGCCGCGCCGGAGACGGTGGACCTCGCGCTCATCCCCTGCGTCAGCTTTGACCGCGCGGGCAACCGCCTCGGTCAGGGCGGCGGGTATTACGACCGGCTGCTGCCGCGCCTGCGCTGCCCGACGGTCTGCATCTGCCGGGACAGCCTGCTTGCCGACGCCGTGCCCGTCGAGCCGCACGACCGGCGCTGCAGCCTGTATCTGACGGAGACGCGCTGCTTTTGCGTCTGAGCGCGCCCGCGTTTCGTCACGGGCGCATTTTATCACAAAGATTTTTCACTTGCAAGCTTGTCGTTTCGCCGGAAATATGGTACAGTAGACACAACGCAAACGAAATGATAACAGGAGGACACAATTATGCTCACAGTTGACACAAGCAAGGCGGTTTCCTTCCTCTCTCTTCCGTATGAAGAGGCGCTCCGTCCCCACCTGACGAAGGCGGCGGGCTGGCTGCAGAACGGCGGCGGCAAGGGCGACGACTACATCGGCTGGGTCCATCTGCCCGAGAACTACGACAAGGACGAGTTCGCCCGCATCGAGCGCGCGGCGCAGAAAATCCGCAGCGACTCCAAGGCGCTGGTGGTCATCGGCATCGGCGGCTCCTACCTCGGCGCGCGCGGCGTGATTGAGTGCCTCGGTTCCCCGAACTACAACCTCAAGCGCAAGGACACGCCCAACGTCTACTTCATGGGCAACGGCCTGTCCAGCGCGGCGACGAAGGAGGTCTACGAGCTCGTCAAGGACGTGGACTTCTCCGTCAACGTCATCTCCAAGTCCGGCACGACCACCGAGCCCGCCGTGGCCTTCCGCTTCTTCAAGGCGCTGCTCGAGGAGAAGTACGGCAAGGCGGAGGCGGCAAAGCGCATCTACGCCACCACCGACAAGGCGCGCGGCGCGCTCAAGAGCCTGGCGGACGCCGAGGGCTACGAGACCTTCGTCGTGCCCGATGACGTGGGCGGACGCTACAGCGTGCTCACCGCCGTGGGTCTGCTGCCCATCGCCGTCGCCGGCATCGACGTCGGCGCGCTGATGGCGGGCGCGGCGGAGATGATGGTGAAGTGCCGCGACAACGACTTCTCCAACCCCGCATGGCAGTACGCCGCCGTGCGCAACGAGCTGTACCGCAAGGGCAAGAAGGTCGAGCTGCTCGCCTGCTTCGAGCCGTCCTTCCGCTTCATGGCGGAGTGGTGGAAGCAGCTCTACGGCGAGAGCGAGGGCAAGGACAACCGCGGCATCTTCCCCGCCAGCGTGGACTTCACCGCCGACCTGCACTCCATGGGCCAGTACATCCAGCAGGGCGAGCGCATGCTGATGGAGACCGTGGTCCGCTTTGACCCCGACGACGACCAGATGCTCGTCCCGCACGACGACGTGAACGGCGACGGGCTGAACTTCCTTGCCGGCAAGACGCTGCACGAAATCAACACCCAGGCGATGGACGGCACGCTGCTTGCCCACGTCGAGGGCGGCGTCCCCAACATGATTGTCCGCGCCGGCAAGCGCGACGAGAAGAACCTGGGCGCGCTGATTTACTTCTTCGAGTATGCCTGCGGCCTGTCCGGCTATCTGCTGGGCGTGAACCCCTTCGACCAGCCCGGCGTCGAGGCGTACAAGAAGAACATGTTCGCCCTGCTTGGCAAGCCCGGCTACGAGGCGATGGGCGACGAGCTGCGCGCAAAGCTGGCGCGCTGAGGCGGCTGCCCCGCCGACGGGGGAAATTTAACAGTTTTTTCATTGCATTCGCGGCAGGGCTGTGATATGCTTGGACTGTAAATTCGGAAAGGAGTGTTTCCCATGGTTCGTCTCATTGCGGGTGGTAAGGGTTCCGGAAAGACCAAAAAGCTGATTGAGCTCATCAACGCCGCCGCCTCGTCCGAGGCAGGCAACGTCGTGTGCATCGAAGCGAAGAAGGCCATGACCTTTGACATCCACTATCACGTTCGCCTGATTGTCGCCGGTGATTATGAAATTGCCTCGTTTGAGGCAATGCGCGGATTCATCAGCGGTCTGTACGCCGGCAATTATGATATTTCGCACATCTTCATCGACAACCTGCTCAAGATTGTCGGCAGCAAGAGCGATGCGGAAGTCGAGCAGTTCCTCGACTGGCTTGAGAAATTCAGCAACACCCACGGCGTCCGTTTCACGGTCTCCGCGTCGATGGAAGCTGACAGCGTGACCGACGGCATGCGCAAGTACCTGTAAGAGCACACACGGCATTCCCGAACAGCACCTCTCCGCAGCGCGGAGGGGTGCTGTTTTTCGCGCTGCCGCCGCCGAAACCGCCGGAAAACCGCGGGAATCCGCCCTGTGGCGGCGGATTTTTGCTTGACAAGCCCGCCGGTGAAAATTATAATGAACCAATAGTCAAAATAGCGTTATTATGCGCTGCAAGAAAGGACCGTCCGACATGAAAATCGAATACAAGATGAGTGGGGAGCGCCATCAGGAACTCAAGGATGAGCTGACCTACCTCAAGACCGTCCGCGAGAAGGAAGTTGCCGAGCTGATCAAAGAGGCGCGCGGCTTCGGCGACCTGAGCGAAAACAGCGAGTACGACGAGGCGAAGAACGAGCAGGGCAAGCTCTACTCCCGCATTGCCGAGCTGGAGGATATCCTGCTGCACGCCGTCATCATCAACGAAAGCGACGGGGTCGGCAGCACCGTCACCATCGGCAGCCGCGTCACCGTGGAGGATATTGCAAAGGGCAGGCAGCTGCCGGAGTACAAGGTCGTCGGCTCGCAGGAGGCGGACCCGATGCACCGCGCCGTGAGCGAGGACTCCCCCTTTGGGCGCGCGCTGATGGGCGCGAAGGAGGGCGACGAGGTCGTCGTCGAGGCGCCGATGGGCGAAATCCGCTACCGCGTGGTCAAGATTGAACGATAAAGAGAGGGTTACCATGGCTGAAGAAAAGAAGACAATGCCCGCGCAGGACATCTCCGAAATCCTGAAGGTGCGCCGCGAGAAGCTCAAGGCGCTGCAGGACGCCGGGCGCGACCCCTTCACCGTGACGCGCTTTGACGTCACGCACCACACGCAGGACGTCCGCGACCACTTCGACGCGCTGGAGGGACAGGCGGTGTCCGTTGCGGGCCGCCTGATGTCCAAGCGCGGCATGGGCAAGGTCAGCTTCTGCGACCTGCAGGACAAGACCGGCCGCATCCAGCTCTACGCCCGGCGCGATGAGATGGACGAGACGAACTACAGCGAATTCAAGAAATACGACATCGGTGACATCGTCGGCGTGCAGGGCGAGGTGTTCCGCACGCAGCGCGGCGAGATGAGCGTGCGCTGCAAGGAAGTGACGCTGCTGAGCAAGTCGCTCCAGCCCCTGCCGGAGAAGTTCCACGGGCTGACCGACAAGGAAATCCGCTACCGCCAGCGCTATGTTGACCTGATTGTCAACCCCGAGAGCAAGCGCAACTTCGAGATTCGCAGCCGCTTTGTCAGCTTCCTGCGCCGCTACCTCGACTCCCTGGGCTTCATGGAGGTCGAGACGCCGGTGCTCAGCCCGATTGCGGGCGGCGCGAACGCGCGGCCCTTCATCACGCACCACAACGCGCTGGACATCGACATGTACATGCGCATCGCCACGGAGCTGCACCTCAAGCGCCTGATTGTCGGCGGCATGGAGCGCGTGTACGAGGTGGGCCGCATCTTCCGCAACGAGGGCATGGACACCAAGCACAACCCCGAGTTCACCACCTGCGAGCTGTACCAGGCGTACACCAACCTCGACGGCATGATGGACATTCTTGAGAACATCCTCTCCGGCGCGGCGAAGGAAATCCACGGCGGCTACCGGCTCAACTGGCTGGGCAACGAGATTGACCTGACCCCCGGCTTCCGCCGCCTGACGATGGCGGACGCGGTGAAGGAGGTCACGGGCGCGGACTTCATGGCCTGCGAGGGCGACGCCGACGCGGGCGTCGCGCTGGCGAAGTCCGTGGGCGTGGACATGGACGGCGTGGACAGGACCTGGGGCAACGCGCTCTATGAGGCGTTTGACCAGAAGGTGGAGCAGACGCTCGTGCAGCCGACCTTCATCACCATGTACCCGGTGGAGGTCTCGCCGCTGGCGAAGCGCAGCCCTGCCGACCCGCGCCTGACCGAGCGCTATGAGCTCTTCGTCTGCGGCTGCGAGATGGGCAACGCCTTCTCCGAGCTCAACGACCCCATCGACCAGTACGAGCGCTTCAAGGCGCAGGCGCAAAAGCGCGCCAACGGCGACGAGGAGGCGGACATGATGGACGAGGACTTCGTGCTCGCGCTGGAGTACGGCATGCCCCCCACCGGCGGGCTCGGCTTCGGCATCGACCGCTGCGCCATGATGCTCTGCGGCACCGACTCCATCCGCGACGTGATTCTCTTCCCCACGATGAAGCCGCTGGACTGAG
>JAILRK010000212.1 GCA_024698225.1 Oscillospiraceae bacterium
AAAAGAAGTACCCGCCCGCGCGTCCGCTTTCGACCGGTCAGCGCATCATCGACACGCTTTTCCCGATCGCCAAGGGCGGCACGGCGGCGGTTCCCGGCCCGTTCGGCTCCGGCAAGACCGTCGTGCAGCATCAGCTCGCGAAGTGGTCGGACGTCGAAATCGTCATCTACATCGGCGGCGGCGAGCGCGGCAACGAGATGACCGACGTTCTGCGCGAGTTCCCCGAGCTGAAGGATCCGCGCACGGGCGAAAGCCTGATGAAGCGCACGGTGCTGATCGCCAATACCTCGGATATGCCCGTCGCGGCGCGCGAGGCGTCGGTCTACACCGGTATCACCATCGCGGAGTATTTCCGCGACATGGGTTACGACGTCGCGGTCATCGCGGACTCCACCTCCCGCTGGGCGGAGGCGCTGCGCGAAATGTCCGGCCGTCTGGAGGAAATGCCCGGCGAAGAGGGCTACCCCGCGTACCTCGCCTCGCGCCTTGCACAGTTCTATGAGCGTGCGGGCAGCGTGGAGTGCATCGGCTCCGACGAGCGCCGCGGCAGCCTGACCGCCGTCGGCGCGGTCTCGCCCCCGGGCGGCGACCTGTCCGAGCCGGTTTCGCAGGCGACCATGCGCATCGTCAAGGTCTTCTGGGCGCTGGACGCCTCCCTGGCGTATCGCCGCCACTTCCCGGCAATCAACTGGCTCAACTCCTATTCGCTGTACCTGAATTCGCTCAAGCCCTGGTTTGACGAGAATCTGGGTCCCAAGTTCATGCAAAACCGCACCAAGGCGATGTCCATCCTGCAGAGCGAGGCGAGCCTCAACGAAATCGTCCAGCTCGTCGGCAAGGACGCGCTCTCCCCGAACGACCAGCTCACGCTGGAGGTCGCCCGTATGGTGCGCGAGGACTATCTGCAGCAGAACGCCTTCACCGACGTGGACGGCTATTCCAGCTATGACCGTCAGAACAAGCTGCTCGACATCATCCTGGACTACGACCGCCGCTGCCGCGATGCGATTGCCAAGGGCGCGAGCGTCAGCAAGCTCTTCGCCATCGAGGAGCGCGAGGCAATCGGACGCGCGAAGAGCGTCCCCGTCGAGGAATACGCCGAGGCATACGAGCGCATCCGCAAGAACATGGCAGAGCAAATTGACGCCGTTGCCGCACAGGGAGGTGAGGACCGATGATTCGTGAATACAAAACCGTAGAGGAAATCGTAAGCCCTCTGATGATGGTCCGCATGGTCGAGGGCGTCACCTATGACGAGCTGGTGGAGATTGAGCTGGCAAACGGCTCCGTCCGCCGCGGCAAGGTGCTTGAGGTCAACGGCGACACCGCCGTCGTGCAGCTCTTCGAGTCCGCCGCCGGCATCAACCTCGCCGATGCGAGGGTCCGCTTCCTCGGCCACCCGCTGCAGCTCGGCGTGTCCGCCGACATGCTCGGCCGTGTGTTCAACGGCATGGGTCAGCCCATCGACGGCGGCCCTGAGATTCTGCCCGACGAGTACAAGGACATCAACGGTCTGCCGATGAACCCCGCCGCGCGCGACTACCCCAACGAGTTCATCCAGACGGGCGTTTCCACCATCGACGGTCTGAACACGCTGGTGCGCGGGCAGAAGCTGCCCATTTTCTCCGGCTCCGGTCTGCCGCACGCGAACCTCGCCGCGCAGATTGCGCGTCAGGCGAAGGTGCTCGGCGACGAGGCGTCCAACTTCGCGGTCGTGTTCGCCGCCATCGGCATCACCTTCGAGGAGAGCGAGTTCTTCGTCAGCGAGTTCCGCCGCACCGGCGCCATCGACCGCACGGTGCTTTTCTCCAACCTCGCCAACGACCCTGCGGTCGAGCGCATTTCCACCCCGCGCATGGCGCTGACCGCCGCGGAGTATCTGGCGTTTGAAAAGGGCATGCACGTTCTGGTCATCATGACCGACATCACCAACTATGCCGAGGCGCTGCGCGAGGTCTCGGCGGCAAAGAAGGAGGTTCCCGGACGCCGCGGCTTCCCCGGTTATCTCTACACCGACCTTGCCACCCTCTATGAGCGCGCGGGCCGCCAGCTCGGCAAGCCCGGCTCCATCACGCTCATCCCCATCCTCACCATGCCCGAGGACGACAAGACCCACCCGATTCCCGACCTGACCGGCTACATCACCGAGGGGCAGATTATCCTCTCCCGTGCGCTCTACCGCCAGGGCATCGAGCCGCCGGTGGACGTCATGCCCTCGCTCAGCCGTCTGAAGGACAAGGGCATCGGCGAGGGCAAGACCCGCGAGGACCATGCCAACACCATGAACCAGCTCTTCGCCGCCTATTCCACCGGCAAGGAGAACAAGGAGCTCATGTCCATCCTCGGCGAGGCGGCGCTCACGCCGGTCGACCTGCAGTATGCGAAGTTTGCCGATGAGTTTGAACGGCGTTATGTGAACCAGGGCTACGACCAGAACCGCACCATTGAGGAGACGCTGAACCTCGGCTGGGAGCTGCTGAGCATCCTGCCCAAGGCGGAGCTCAAGCGCATCAAGCCTGAGTATATTGAAAAGTACTGGCCGAAGGACAAGGCGTAAGAGGGGAGGGCGACCATGCCGAACGTAACGGTCAACCCGACCAGAATGGAGCTGACCCGGCTCAAGGGCAAGCTCCGCACCGCGCAGCGCGGGCACAAGCTGCTCAAGGACAAGCGCGACGAGCTGATGAAGCAGTTCCTCGACACCGTGCGTGAGGTGCGTACCCTGCGCGCGGAGGTGGAGCAGGAGCTGATGCAGGTACACGGCGCGTTCACCATCGCCTCGGCGCTGATGAGTGCCCAGGCGCTGGAGCAGGCGCTGATGTACCCGAAGCAGAGCGTGGAGCTGACGATGACCTTCCGCAACATCATGTCGGTCAACGTGCCGATTTACGACTTCCAGACCAAAACGAAGGCGGAGTCCGACATCTACCCCTACGGCTTTGCCGCCACCAGCGGCGAGCTGGATGCGGCGGTGGAGGCGCTTGGGCGCGTGTTCCACAAGATGCTCAAGCTGGCACAGATCGAGAAGGCGGCGCAGCTGATGGCGGAGGAGATTGAAAAGACCCGCCGCCGCGTCAACGCGCTGGAATACGTCAAGATTCCCGAGATGCAGGAGAGCATCAAGTACATCACCATGAAGCTCGACGAGAACGAGCGCGCCAACACCATTCGCCTGATGAAGGTCAAGGATATGGTGCTCAAGGACGCCATTGAAGAGCGCCGCAAGAGAGACGCCGAGGCGGCGGGCGGATAAACAGAATACGAAAACAGGGGAGCGCCGCCGCAGCGGCGCTCCCCCTTTTTGCGTGAATGCATGCAATCCGTGCTTGCAATGATGAAACAGATATGATAGAATAGCACAAATCTATGGAAAGGACGTAAACGAATATGGAATTCCTTTCGAATAAACCTCTTCTCATCACCGATACCATCCTGCGCGATGCGCACCAGTCTCAGGCGGCGACCCGCATGACGCTGGAGGACATGCTCCCCGCCTGCGAGGTGCTGGACTCCATCGGTTACTATTCCCTTGAGTGCTGGGGCGGCGCGACCTTCGACGCATGTATGCGTTTCCTGGACGAGGACCCGTGGGTGCGTCTGCGCACGCTGCGCGCGCATCTGCCGAACACCAAGCTGCAGATGCTCTTCCGCGGCCAGAACATCCTCGGCTACAAGCACTACGCCGACGACGTGGTGGACATGTTCTGCGCCAAGTCCATTGAAAACGGCATCGACATCATCCGCATTTTCGACGCGCTCAACGACATCCGCAACCTTGAGCAGGCGATTCGCTCCACCAAGAAGTACGGCGGTCAGGTTGAGGCGACCCTCTCCTACACCATCTCTCCCATCCACAACGAGGACTACTTCGTCAAGCTGGCGCAGGAGCTCGAGCAGATGGGCGCGGACTCCCTGTGCATCAAGGACATGGCGAACCTCCTTCTCCCGATGGACGCGTATTCCCTCGTCAAGCGCCTGAAGGAGACGGTCAGCATGCCGATTCACCTCCACACCCACAACACCACCGGCACGGGCGACATGGTCAACCTCATGGCGGCGTACGCCGGCGTGGACATCGTGGACTGCGCGCTCTCCCCGCTCGCCAACGGCACGGCGCAGCCCGCCACCGAGTCCCTTGTGGCAACGCTCAAGGGCACCGTGCGCGACACCGGGCTGGACCTCAACAAGATGAGCGAGGCGGCGGTGCACTTCCGCAAGGTTGCCGCGCGCCTGAAGGAGACCGGCGCGCTCGACCCCAAGGTGCTCAACGTCGATACCAACACGCTGCTCTATCAGGTGCCGGGCGGCATGCTCTCCAACCTGATTTCCCAGCTCAAGCAGGCGCGTGCCGAGGACAAGTACTACGACGTGCTCGCGGAGATTCCCCGCGTGCGCGAGGACTTCGGTTACCCGCCGCTGGTCACGCCGTCGAGCCAGATTGTCGGCACGCAGGCGGTGTTCAACGTCCTGATGGGCGAGCGCTACAAGACCTTCACCAAGGAGTCCCGCGCCATGCTCAAGGGCGAGTACGGTCAGCTTCCCGGCACCGTCAACGAGGAGGTCCGCGCCAAGGCGGGCATCAAGCCCGAGGACGTCATCACCTGCCGTCCCGCCGACCTGCTTGAGCCGGAGCTGGAGAAGTACAGCGAGGAGTACGCCGACATCGCGCAGAGCACTGAGGATATCCTCTCCCTCGCGCTGTTCCCGCAGGTCGCGCCCAACTTCATCAAGAAGCGCAACCTCAGAACCCCGCCGGTGCCGCGCACCATCGTCCCCGTCGGCGGGCGTGTGCAGGAGCGCCACGTTGCCGCGGTCAGCCGCAATTTCTAAACCGATTGTTCCATGCAACTGCTCAGAGCCGCGCAGCGACTCTGAGCAGTTGCTCTTTTTTGCAAAAAAGCATTGCATCACGGCGCGGTACGCGGTATCATGGCAATATGAAAAACAAACGTCAGACAATTGAACAGTACCGCCGCCACGTTGGGCGCGTCATTGAAATCGGCTCGACGGACGACTGGCTCAGCCGCGGATACGATTATCTGCTCACGGCGCTGATTGTCGTCAACCTCGTCGTGTCAGTGCTCGCCACCTTTGACGAGCTTGCCGCCTTTGACGCGCTGTTTCACGGCATAGAGCACGTCACCGTCGCCTGCTTCGCCGTGGACTACGTGCTGCGGCTGCTGACGGCGCGCTATCTCTACGGCGAGTCGACGGAGCTGCGCGGGCTGCGCCGCTACGTGCTCTCCTTCAACGGCGTGGTGGACCTGCTCAGCTTTCTGCCCTACTATCTGCCGGTGTTCTTTCCGACGGGGGCGGTGGCGTTCCGCATGTTCCGCGTGGTGCGCATCCTGCGCCTGTTCCGCATCACGACGTACTACGACTCGCTCAACGCCATTGCGGAGGTCATCGTCGGCAAGAAGCAGCAGTTGCTCTCCTCGGTGTTCATCCTCATGGTGCTGATGCTGGGCTCCAGCCTGTGCATGTACAGCGTGGAGCACGATGCGCAGCCGGAGGTCTTCCGCAACGCCTTTTCCGGCATATGGTGGTCGGTGTCCACCCTGCTGACCGTCGGCTACGGGGACATCTACCCCATCACAAACCTCGGGCGCGCGCTGGCGACGGTCATCACCTTCCTTGGCGTGCTGATGGTTGCCATCCCGACGGGCATCATCAGCGCGGGCTTTGTCGAGCAGTACAACCGCATTCAGACCAATGCCACCGTTGCCCGTGAGCGGGAGGTCCGCTTCATCAAGCTGCGCCTCGGCGCGGATGACCCCTGGGTCAAGCGCCGTGTCGGAGAGCTGCCGCTGCCGCAGGCGCTGCTGCTTGCCGCCGTCCACCGCGACGGTGAGGTGTTGGTACCGCGTGAGAGCACCACGCTGCTGGACGGGGACGTGCTTGTGCTCGCCGCGGCGCCGCTGCGGGACAAGACCGTCGTTGACCTCAGAGAGGTCACGCTGATGGAGAAGAGCCCATGGAACGGGCAGCTTGTGCGCGACCTCGACGTTTCGCGGCAGACGGTCCTGGTCCTGGTGCGGCGCGGGGAAAACGTCATTCTTCCCACAGGGGAGACGCGTCTGCGCGCGGGCGACAAGCTCCTGCTGCACACAAAACGCGCGCTGCCGGACAGCACGCTGTATCGAATCTGAAAGGAGAGACGCATGAGCTATAACGGATATCGCAGGGGTCATCGGACGAGAGGCATTCTCATTGCGGTGTTGCTGTTGATTGTTGCGGGGGCTGTGTTTTTTCTGGTGCGTTCACGCTTGAGCAGGGTCAAAACGCCGAGCCCGGCGGAGCCGCCCGCCATTGTCGAGATGGAGAAGGTCATCACCGGCGAGTCGATTCGCGAAAAGCTGAGCGCCGTCGGTGAACTGGTGACGGCGGAGTACGCCGCAACGGAGCTGGGCGGCTATGAGAGCGCGAAGGCGGCGGAGCTGTTCGGACAGGGCGTCAGCGTCCCGCGCACCCGCACCCGCTTCCTCTACAGCTACGACGGCGTGACCCGCGCTGGCATTGATTGCTCTGCCATCACGGTGGAAAAGGACGACGGACTGATGCGCATCCGTGTCGTTCTGCCCAAGGCAAAGCTCTTTCGCACAGAGCTGGCTGCGGACAGCTTCCGGTATTACGATGAGCGGACCGGCACCTTCACCCCCATTGCCATTCCGGACCTGACCGCGGTGGACCCCGTGCTCGCGCAGACGGTGGAGCAGCACGCCGTGGAGGGCGGATTGCTGTCCAAGGCGGACGAGCAGGCATGCAGCCTGGTCAGCGCGCTGCTGGAGGGAATGTTCGCCTCGGACGGCTTT
>JAILRK010000203.1 GCA_024698225.1 Oscillospiraceae bacterium
CGGACCCGGCGACTGCATCTATTACGACTCCGGCAAGCCGCACGGCATCATCGCCGTCGGCGGCGCGGACTGCACCTTCCTCGCGGTGATTCTCGCCGAGGAGGAGGTCCAGTGGGAGCACGGGCACATCGTCCAGCCGGACGAGGCGCTGCTGCAGAAGGCGGTCTCCCTGCTCAAGCCCTCCCTCGGCTATATGAACGACTTCGTCACCACGCGCGAGGACGAGACGGGCTATCCCCTCTCCGTGGAGTTCAAGAACACCGAGCGCTTCAACTTCGCCTTCGACGTGGTGGACGCCATCGCCGAGAAGGAGCCGAACCGCCTTGCCATGATTCACCTGGACCGCGAGAAGAACGAGCGCCGCTTCACCTTCGAGCAGATGAAGAAGATGAGCGCCCGCGCCGCCAACTACTTCCGCGCCCTCGGCATCCGCAAGGGCGACCGCGTGATGCTGGTCATGCGCCGCAACTGGGAGTTCTGGCCCGTGATTGTGGGCCTGCACAAGCTGGGCGCCGTCGCCATCCCCGCCACGGACCAGTTGGTGGAGAAGGACTTCGAGTACCGCTTCCAGACCGCGGGCGTCAGCGCCGTCGTCTGCTCCGCCTACGGCAACTGCGCCGCCGAGGCGGAAAAGGCAATGGAGCGCTGCCCCACCGTGAAGCTGCGCGTCGTCAGCGGCGGACGCCGCGAGGGCTGGCACAGCTTCGACGACGAGTACGACATGTACTCCAGCCGCTTCCACCGCACGGAGGACAGCATTCAGGGCAGCGACACGATGCTCATGCTCTTCTCCTCCGGCACCTCGGGCTATCCCAAGGCGGTTGAGCACAGCTGCAAGTACCCGCTCGGGCACTACGTCACCGCGCGCTACTGGCACTGCGTCGACCCCGACGGCATCCACCTCACCATCTCCGACACCGGCTGGGGCAAGGCGCTCTGGGGCAAGCTGTACGGCCAGTGGATGAACGGCGCCGCCACCTTCGTCTATGACTTTGACCGCTTCAGCGCGGACGATATCCTCCCGCTGTTTGCGAAGTATCAGATTACGACCTTCTGCGCGCCGCCGACCATGTACCGCTTCTTCATCAAGGAGGACCTCACGAAGTACGACCTCTCCTCCATCCGGCACGCGAGCATCGCGGGCGAGGCGATGAACCCCGAGGTCTACGAGCAGTTCAAGAAGATTACCGGGCTTTCCATCATGGAGGGCTTCGGTCAGACCGAGACCACGCTGGTCATCGGCAACTTCGTCGGCAGCGAGCCGAAGCCCGGCTCCATGGGCAAGCCGAACCCGATGTACTCCGTGGAGCTGATGGGCGCCGACGGCGAGAAGGTCAACACCGGCGACACCGGCGAGATTGTCATCTACACCGGCGCGGGCGAGCCCTGCGGACTGTTCAAGGGCTACTACCAGTCGCCGGAGGCGACCGCCGAGCACTGGCACGACGAGTGGTACCACACCGGCGACCTCGCCTGGCAGGACGAGGACGGCTATTTCTGGTACGTCGGGCGCGCGGATGACGTCATCAAGTCCTCCGGCTACCGCATCGGGCCGTTCGAGATTGAAAGCGTCATCATGGAGCTGCCCTACGTCCTCGAATGCGGCGTGTGCGCCGCGCCGGACGAGATTCGCGGGCAGGTGGTCAAGGCGTGCATCACGCTCACCAAGGGCACGGTCGGCACGGACGCGCTGAAAAAGGAGATTCAGGACTACGTCAAAAAACGCACCGCGCCGTACAAGTACCCGCGCATCGTGGAGTTCCGCGACGAGCTGCCCAAGACCATTTCCGGCAAGATTATCCGCAACAAACTTTAAGATACATTAGGAGGCAACCATGAACAGAAGATTCCGTCTCTCGTTCAACGCCGACAAGTGCAAGGGCTGCGAAATCTGCGTGAGCGTGTGTCCCAAGCACATTCTGGCAATGGATGCGGCGGTGAACGCCAAGGGCTACCATCCCGCCTGCTGCACGGACGAAACGCAGTGCATCGGCTGCACCAGCTGCGCGCTGATGTGCCCCGACTGCTGCATCACCATCTACCAGTTAGAGGAGGGCGAGGCATGAGCAAGCTGTTGATGAAGGGAAATGAGGCGTTCGGCGAGGCCGCCATCCGCGCGGGCGTCAAGTGCTATTTCGGCTATCCCATCACCCCGCAAAACGAGGTCCCCGAGTACATGAGCCACGAGCTGCCCAAGGCGGGCGGCGCATTCCTGCAGGCGGAGAGCGAGCTTGCCGCCGTCAACATGGCGTTCGGCGCTGCCGCCGCCGGCGGGCGCGTGTTCATCTCCACCAGCTCCCCCGGCCTTGCGCTGATGCAGGAGGG
>JAILRK010000242.1 GCA_024698225.1 Oscillospiraceae bacterium
CGCAGCCGCTGGAGGCGCTGCTCTGCGGGGCTGCCGACGGGCGCGAGACCTCCGCCATCGCGCAGGTCTGTTCGCTCCTCGCCACACTGCTGCGCTCGGACGGGCTCTCCGCGCACAGCGACGACGAGCTGGAGCGCCACGCCTACGCCGTCAATGCGGGCATTGCGGACGCCTCGCTGCGCAACCTGCACGTCCTTGCCGCCGTATGATGCGCGCGGACAGACGATTGCCTGCTTTTTATCTGTTTTTCTCTTGCAGACGCGCTGCGTTTGCGGTATAATCCGGTCAGAACAATTCATCACCAAGGAGGAATCGCTATGAAGGAGTTATTGAAGAAGCTGCTGCTCTGCTGCGTTCTGCTCGCCTGCCTGTGCGGCTTTGGCTATCTGGTCTGGGTGCACCGCCGCGTCATCAAGGCGATGCTCACGGGTGAGCCGATGCCCGAGGTCCCGGAGAACTGCCCCGCACACCGCTTCTGCAAGAAGGAAGCCGCCGAAACCTGACACGCACACATGCAATATGCCGCCCGTCGGATTCCCGACGGGCGGCATTGTCATGTCCGCTCTGCGCCGCATGCGGCGTTATGTTGTGTGCTCCGGCGCTTCGGCCTGTTGCTTGGCGAGCGCCTGCTCCTCATTCTTGATTTCCCAGTGAATCAGGAAGGTCAGCAACCCGCGCAGCACGATGATTGCGCCGAGAATGCCCAGCTCCGCCCACTCGCGCACGACGACGGTGCGCAGCACCTCGCCGCCGAGCTTGAACTCCAGCGCCAGCGCGATGCCCTGCGCCAGCGTCAGGCGGATTTCGGTGTCCCGCCGCATCCAGCGGATGAAGCATTTGACGGCGGTGAACACCAGCACGCAAATGCCAAAGAGCTCCATCAGCGTCGTGCAGAACGTCGCAAGCTCATAGAGCAGGTCCTCCATCACAGCAATCCAAGCCGACATGTGACCACCGTCCTCTCGTGTTGTGGTTTCCAGTATAGCACAGCGGCGGCACGCTGTCGAGCGCAAAATGCACGCTCATCTCCCCCGTTTTCTCTGCCAGGGGCGCGGCGGGGCGGCGGCGCCGCGCTGGCGGCGAAAGCAGGCGTCGCAGAGGCGGCCGCGGTGGTGCAGGGGAAGCGCCTTGCCGCAGCGCTCGCAGAAGCGGATGTTGTTCTGCAGGCGATAGACGAGGATTTCGTTGATTTCCTCCGCCACGCGCTCGCGGGTGTCGGTCAGCTTGTCCGCGTCCACGGCGCAGCCGAAGGCACGGGAAAACGAGAAGTACAGGTCGAGCTTGCGGTAATAGCGCTCCAGCTCCGGCAGCGTCGCGTCCGCGCCCTCGGCAAGGCCCGGCTGCTCGATGCGCTCGCCCCGGCTCCAGGCGCGCAGGAAGTCGAAGAACAGCTCCATGAGCGCGTCCTCCGTCTCGTCAAAGGGGATGTTCGCGGCGCGCAGCTCCTGCTCCTTGCCGAGCAGGAAGCCCTTCTCGCGCATTTTCGTTATCAGGGAGAGATAGCGCGTGATGTCCAGCTTGCGGTAGGGCTCGACGGCGGGCAGCCTGCTCCACTCGGTCAGCACCTCCAGCAGGTCGAAGTCCACCGAGAGCACCAGCTCCGAAAAGCCGAGCACCGCGTACTGCAGCGGCGGCACCACCGCCTCCAGTCCCGCACGCACGGCGGCAAGGTTCTCCATCGCGCCGACGTAGCCCTTGTCATACATGCCGTAGCGCCCGGCGCGCCCGGCAATCTGCCGGATTTCCTCCGGCTTGAGCGCGCGGCGCTCCACGCCGTCGTACTTCTCGGTCTCCATAAAGATGACGCGGCGGATGGGCAGGTTCAGCCCCATGCCGATGGCGTCCGTGGCGACGACGTACTGCATGCGTCCGTCCAGAAAGCCGTCCATCTGCCGCCGCCGCGTGGCGTAGGGCAGCGCGCCATAGATGATGGCGGGCTCCTTGCCGGACTGGCGCAGGTCCTCCGCCGCGCTGAGCACGCCGACCTTGGAAAAGGAAATCAGCGCGTCGCCCGGGCGGACGTGGTCGAAATCCACCGTGCGGGACATGCAGACCAGGGGCGTCTGCCGCCGGTGCAGCTCCACCTCATAGCTGTCGCCGCAGCTCTCGATGAGGCGGATGAGCAGGTTCTTCGCCTCGGGCGCGGCGCACAGATGCACCTCCTGCGCCTGCACGCCGAGGATGGCGCGCGTCCACGCGTAGCCCCGCGCGCTGTCGGCAATCATCTGGCACTCGTCGATGACCGCCACGTCATAGCGCGCGCGCAGGTCCAGCTTTTCGGCGGTGGCGGCGACGTGGGTGTCGCCCTCGCGCAGGTCCTCCTCCTCGCCGGTGGTCAGGGCACAGTCCACCCCGGCGTCGAGCAGCGTCTCCTGCGCCTCCAGCGCCAGCAGCCTCAGCGGCGCGAGATAGACGCCCGTCGGCGCGGTCTTGAGGCGCTGGAACCCGGCGTAGGTCTTGCCGGTGTTGGTGCCGCCGAGGTGCAGGATGAAGCGGCGGTGCATGGCGCGCGCCTCGGGATACTCGTCCTTCGGATTCAGCGCCAGCAGCAGCTTGAGACTGGAGCGAATCGCCTGCGGCACGTACCACACCGACCACACCGCGCCCAGCCCGTCGGAGAGCAGGAGCTCGGCGGGAAAGCCGCGGCGGTCCAGCAGCTGCGCAAGCTCCGCCTCCGGCTGCGTCTCGGCAAAGTCAAGCCGTGCCTGCTCTGCCGCGGCGCGGAGCACGTAGGGATAGCGCTCGCAGACGTGGCGCGCCGTCAGGCTGTCCGGCTGTTCGGCGAGGAAGCCGGAGGCGCGGATGAAGTGCCTGAGCACGTCCCCCAGCCGCCGGCTGTCACAGTGCTGCTCCAGCGCGAGGAATTCGCCAAACCAGCCGGTCGCCTGCGAAATGCGGACGCGCTTGCTGCTGCGCAGGTTTCTCAGGCGCGCGACGATGGCATAGTGGTACTTGCCCGCCAGCCGCCACGCAAGGCTGTGTTCCTTCGCCGCCGCGTCCCAGGCCTCCTGCAAATGCTGCGCGGTCCTCTCCGCACCGCTGCTTGGATGCTGCGCCTTGCGCGGCATCAGCGGTACACGACGGCGTGTGCAAGCGCCTCCGCCCGCTCCGCGCCGTCCAGATACGTCACCAGCGCAAGCGCAAAGTCGATTGCCGTGCCGACGCCGCGGCTGGTGATGACCGTGCCGTCCGTCACGGCGGACTCGGTCACGGCGGTCGCGCCGCTCAGTCTGCCCTCAAGCCCCGGATAGCAGGTTGCGCGCCTGCCCTCCAGCACGCCCGCCTTCGCCAGCACCGTCGGCGCGGCGCAGATGGCGGCGGTCAGCTTGCCCGCCGCGTGGAAGCGGCGCAGCAACGCAAGCACGCGCTCGTCCGCGGCGAGGTTGTTCGTGCCCGGCTGACCGCCCGGCAGCAGCAGTGCGTCGTAGTCGTCAAAGGGCGTCTGCGTGAACGCGCGGTCCGCGCCGACGACGACGCCGTGCGCGCCCGTCACCGTTGCGCCGTCGTCCAGCGCGACGATGTCACAGGCGACGTCCGCGCGACGCAGCAGGTCCACGACGGTCAGCGCCTCCACCTCTTCAAATCCGTTTGCAAACAGCATGGCAGTTTTTTTCATAGTGCGTTCCTCCTATTGCATTCTGTGTGTTTCCATAAATTCCAGCACCTGCGCGCGGCTGCGCAGCGCGGCGGACGCGCCGACTGCCGTGGCGCAGAGTGCGCCGCAGGCGTTGGCGAAGCGCAGTGCCTCGCCGCGGCTCGCGCCGCGCAGCAGCGCGGAGACAAAGCCCGCGATGAAGTTGTCGCCCGCGCCGGTGGCGTCCACGGCGGTCACGCCGTAGGCGCGCAGGCGGATGGTCTCGTGCGCGTCCATGTAGAGGCAGCCCGCGCCGCCCAGCTTCACGACGACGCTGCCCACGCCATGGCGCAGAAAGCACTCCGCCATCGCCTCCGGCTCCGTCTCGCCGGTGTAGCGGCGCGCCTCGTCCTCGTTGGGGAAGATGCCGTCCAGCAACGGCAGGCTGTCGCGCAGGTCCTCCAGCGTCAGCGTGCGGAAGTTCGGCAGCTTGGTATCGGCAAAGACCAGGCTGCCCTGCGCCTTCGCCGCCGTCACGACGGCGTGGACGACCGCGGGGTCGTCAAAGGGCGCGCGGAACAGCGAGGCAAGCGTCACCACGCGGCTCGCGCCCAACGCCGCGGCGTGGCGCTCCGGGTGGAAGTTGTAACGATGGGCGACGTTGGTGACGGAGCGGCGCGTGCCGTCCGCCGCAACCAGCAGCGTGGAAACGGGGGTTGCGTGCGCCGTCTCGCGCACGACCGCGCCCGTGTCCACGCCCGCGCGTGAGAGCGCGTCCTGCACCATGTCGCCCGCGGCGTCGGCGCCGAGGAAGCAGAGGATGCGCGTGCGCAGCCCCAGCTTCGCGCCCGCCATTGCCTCGTTGACCGCCTCGCCGCCGACGCTGAGCGTGCCGCTTTCGGCGCGGTAGCCCGAAGCGGAGACGGGAACGGGGTCAAAGCCGCGCACGATGGAGTCCACCAGCGCCGTGCCGACGCAGGTGAGGTCAAATGCCGCGCCGCTCATCCCGTCACGTCCAGGTCCAGCCCCAGCTCCCTCGGCTGGAAGCGCGGGCAGGTGTTCTCCGAGACGGTGATGACCGAGGCGGCGAGGTGCGTGCCGATGCGCACCGACGTGCGCAGGTCCTTGCCGTAGGTCTGCCCGATGGCGACGCCTGCGCAGAACGCGTCGCCCGCGCCGCTGGTGTCGCGCACGACGACGGACTCCGGCGGATAGTAGCCGCGCGTCCCGTCAAGCCCGGCATAGACCGCGCCGCGGCTGCCCATGGTGACAACCATGGAGGGGATGTTCGCCTTGACGATGCGCTGATACAGCTCCTCCGCCAGCGCCTCCGGCGCCATGTCGGAGAAATCGTCCACGAACAGAATGCCCGCCTCCTGCAGATTGCAGACAAAGCAGTCGATGGACTGCAGAAAGTCGCGCCGCTGGGAGGCAATCGCCATGTTCGACACCACGGCATAGCGCTTCTTGTTGTATTTTTTCGCATACTGGATGATGCGCTTGACGATTTCCTCGTCCATGTCGAGCTCCAGCACGACGCTGTCCGCATCCCGGAAAATGTCATCACCCTTTTCGTCGAGCAGCTCCACCAGCGCGTCCAGCGCCGGACGCTTGGAAATCGAGCCGGCAAGGTCGCCCGTGTTGTCGAACACGGCGAGCCAGATGCCCATGCCGTCCTTCCTTGTGAGCACATAGTCGGTGTTGACCCTGTGCTTGTTCAGCTTGTGCAGCACCTCCGTGCCGGACGCCGTGTCGTCCACGATGCTGACGAACCGCGGGCGCAGCTCCACGTTGGCGATGTCCTCCGCCACGTTGCGTCCCACGCCGCCGTGCACCATCTCCACCCGCCCTGCGTTGCGCCCGGTCGGATTGTACAGGTCATCGGGAAAGCCCTTGATGTCCAGAAACACCGCACCCACCACCACGATAGCCATGGTTCGTTCCTCCCTGTTTCATTTTTCTATAGCATAGTCTTTTTTTCTCCGATGCGCAAGGAAAATCGCCGCACATCGGCAAAAAGCGGGCCCCGCTCGCCCCGGATACGCCCTGCGCAGGCGTCCGTCAAAATAAAATGCGAAAATAATATTATTTTTTTCGTATCACACTTGACAAACCGATTTAAAGTATTCATAATTCCGGTGTAACGTATGCAATATCTCTATTTCTACATTTCTAATAACACAGACGGAGGAAACAAACCATGAATAAGAACGAACTGATTGCCGCCATGGCTGAAAAGAGCGAGCTGAGCAAGAAGGACGCAGAGAAAGCGCTGGCTGCATTCGTTGAGGCTGTGTCCGATGCGCTCAAGGAGGGCGACAAGGTTCAGCTCGTCGGCTTCGGCACGTTTGAGGTCAAGTCCCGCGCTGCCCGCACCGGCATCAACCCCCAGACCAAGGAACCCGTTGAGATCAAGGCGTCCAAGGCGCCCACGTTCAAGCCCGGCAAGGCGCTCAAGGACCTTCTGAACTAATCCAGGCACCACAGCGGAACGCATCATACAACGGCTTCTGAGGCGAAAACCTCAGAAGCCGCTTTTTTTCGCGCAAGTCGCGTCACAGTCCGTCCGCTTCCCCAAACACCGCGCCGTCAAGCCGCAGGATGTCGGCAAAGGGAATGCGCGCGCCGTCACGCAGCAGCAGCGCGCCGCCCACCGCGTCCAGTCCCCGCACCACGCCCGTCACGCTGCAATACGCGCCGCCCTCCTTGCGCTCGTCCGGGCGGAAGTAGGTCACGCGCACCTCCGGCGCGTCGGCAAGCCGCCCCTCCAGCAGGCGGAGCTTTGCGTTCAGCGCCTCGATGCCGCCCTCGGCCGGCTCAATGCGGCGCTCGGTCAGGCGGGCGGTCTCCTCGGCATCCTCCTCATAGCCGTCAAGCGCCTTGAACGGTGCAAACTGCGCGGCGCGCTCATACAGCGGCATCGGCGGATGGAGGCCGGAAACCGGGCGCGGCAGGTCAATGATGTCGTCATAGCTGTGCTCGTTCATGCCTTGTGCCCTCCAATCATTCCGTTGCGCTCGCGCGTCGTCGCGCCCTCCTCGAAGTTCATGCCCTTGAGGATGGCGTTCTTCCCGTACTTTTTCTGAATGGCGAGGATTGCGCCCTGCTGCCGCTTTTCCCTCTCCCGTGCGCGTTCCTCCTCCGCCGAGCGCTCCGCGGCGCGCCTGTAGTCCGTAAAGAGGTCCAGCTGCTCCGCCTCCTGCGGCGGCGTCTCCTGTCCCTCCGGCAGCACGCGCCCCGCCACGACGTAGACCCGCCGCACCAGCAGCGCCGGGTCCACGATGCGGTCATAGAGCCGCAGCGCGGCGGCGACCAGCTCCCGGGAGGACGAGCTGCGGCGCGGAAGGTTCTCCGTGCCATGGGCGTGCTTCGGCACGCGCCGTCCGTAGCGGTCGGCAACGGTCTTGCCGCGGTACTGCTTCCGGCGCGCGGGGTCGCTCAGGTTTTCGATGTCATAGCCCACGGTCAGCACAAGCTGGTCGGTGACAAGGCCCTTGTCCACCAGCTCCAGCGCCAGCAGGTCCGTCATCTCGTGCACAATCAGCCGTCCCCCGGCAAAGTCATAGGGCCGTTGGAGCACCTGCCCCGAGCCGAGGCTGTTCACCTCCGGGCGATACGCCTTGATTTCCTTCATCGTGCAGGGCTCATAGCCCCAGGCGTGGTCAATCAGAAGCTCGGCGTTGATGCCGAACAGCTCGTAGAGCAGCGACTCGTTGCAGTATTCATAGGGCTTGCCCAGCGAGCAGCGCGCCACGTCGCCCATGGTGTACATGCCGTTCTCCGCCAGCTTTTTGGCAATGCCCGGACCGACACGCCAGATGTCCGTAATGGGTCTGTGCCCCCAGAGCAGGCGGCGATAGCTCTTCTCGTCCAGCTCCGCGATGCGCACGCCGTCCCGGTCGGGGCTCATGTGCTTGGCGACCACGTCCATCGCCACCTTGCAGAGAAAGAGGTTCGTCCCCACGCCCGCCGTGGCGGTGATGCCCGTTTCGGCGAGCACCGCGCGGATGATTTTCATCGCCAGTTCATGCGCGCTCAGGCGGTACGTCGCCAGATAGTCCGTCACGTCCATGAACACCTCGTCGATGCTGTAGATGTGGATGTCCTCCGGCGCGATGAATTGGAGATACACCCGGTAAATCTGCATGCTGACCTGCTTGTAGCGCGCCATGCGCGGCGGCGCGACGATGTAGTCCAGCCGCCAGCTCGGGTCGCTGCGGATGGTGGGGTCGTCGTACTGCCCGACGCAGAGCCTGCCCTCCGGCACGCGGCGCGCACGCTCGGCGTTGACCTCCTTTACCCGTTGCACGACCTCAAAAAGCCGCGGCCTGCCCGGGATGCCGTAGGCCTTGAGCGAGGGCGACACCGCCAGACAGATGGTCTTCTCCGTCCGGCTCGCGTCCGCGACGACCAGATTCGTCCGCAGCGGGTCCAGCCCGCGGTCCTTGCACTCGACCGAGGCGTAGAAGGACTTGAGGTCGATGGCAATATACTTGCGCTCCGCCACGGCAGCCGCCCCCTTTCTGTTCCGATGTGCTTACAGGATAGCATAATGCACCCGAAAAAGCAAACGTTTGTTTTCTTTTCACCCTCAAACACAGGCGGCTGCCCTGCGGCAGCCGCCCGTGTTTGGTATGTTTGGTGTATAATGTTGTGGTCCGTCGTCATTCCGCGCGGCGTCAGCCCTGCAGGCGGAGCGCGGGAATCGACGCGCGCGTTGCGATGGCGGCGACCTCCGCGCGGGTGATGCTGCGCGCGGGCGCAAACGTTCCCGCGGCGTCGACGCCGCCGACCACACCCGCCGCGTAGAGCCGACGGACCGCCGCGGCGTAGCGCTCCTCGCCCGTCACGTCCGGAATGGACCGGGCCCCGGTCTTTGCCGCATAGGCCTCGTCCGGCAACGCTGCCGCCAGCAGCTCTGCCACCTCCGCGCGCGTCGCCAGACGCTCCACGTCGGCAGACTGCGCGTCGCTGAGCATCCCGGTCGCCAGCGCGTAGCGTACGTAGCCGTCGTACCACTTCGCACCGGCGGGATACGCCACGCTGCGGGCGTGGTAGACGTCGTGCATACGGCAGGCAATGGTGATGACCTCTGCCATCGAGATGTTCCCCAGCGGGTCAAAGACGCCGCCGCCCTTGCCGTTCATCAGGCCGATTTCATACACGGCGCTGACGTTATCCCGGTACCACGCACCCTCCGCCACGTCACGAAACAGGCCGTCGGTATAGGTCAGCGTCTTTGTGAAGTTGTCCGTTCCGCAGCGCGCGGCTGCCGCGCGGAAGAACGCCGTTTCCGCAAAATCGCGCTTGAGCGCAAGGCCGCTGTCCATCATGCCCCAGTGCGCGCCCTCGACGCCCTCGTCCGCCGCCTTCCAGGGCTCGTCCGCCGCGTCGAACCACAGCACCTGCGTGCCGGAGGACAGCGACCACGCGCGCACCGCCGCAAAGAACTGCGCCGCCTCCGCCGTGCCCGCCTTCGCCGCGCCGACGCCGGCGCCCTCCGTCGGCCAGCCCGTCTCGGAGACCACAACCTCCTTGCCGGGGCTTGCCGCCTGCAGCGTGCGCATCGCCCCGGCGAGCGCGTCCACCGCGCCGGAGACCGGAACCCCCTCCCAGTAGGGATAGCTGTTTGCCATCAGGAGGTCGCAGGCGTCCCGCACGGCGACGTTATCCAGCAGCCGCCCCAGAACGTCCGCCGTGGTGACGGGAATGGACGGGTCTTCCAGCCTTGTGCGCACATAGTCCATGTCCGCAATCAGCGCCTCCGGCGTCAGGTCGCCGCGGTAGAGCGTCTCGCTGCCCACGCAGGCGACGCAGGCGTAGCCCTTGTTGCAGTGCTCAACCAGCGCGTCCAGCTCCTTTTTGTCGGCAGCGTCGTTGCCGGACAGCCACGCCGTGCCGATGACCTTGAGCCCGAGCGTGTGCGCAATC
This sequence comes from Oscillospiraceae bacterium, assembly GCA_024698225.1. Lineage (GTDB taxonomy): Bacteria > Bacillota > Clostridia > Oscillospirales > Oscillospiraceae > Hominicoprocola. Next base: position 9,506 of record JAILRK010000242.1, read on the forward strand.
TCATAGGCGGGGTACAGCTCGCCCGACGCGCCGTAGAGACGGACCGTGTCCGCATAGTCCGCGACGGCCTCCAGTTGGTCACGAATCAGCGCGAGGTCCAGCCCGCCGCCGGGCGCGCCCGTGGTGTAGAAGCCGACGTTGAGCGCAAGCCTGTCCGCCGCGGGCGGCAGGACGGCGGGGCTGTCCACCTGGTCTGATGTCGGCGCCTCGCGCCGGGGCGAGACGGTGACGCCGCCGTCCGCCGTGCGCGTGATGTGAACGTGGTCCACCGCCGCCTGCTCTGCCGCCGCATAATCCATCCCCGGCGTGAACGCCGCAGGCAGCAGCAGGACGTGCAGCGACGTCGCCTCGCGGTCCGACGCAATCGAGCCGTCATAGGAGACGGCAAAGCCGCCCTCTGACGAAAGCGCCACATACGGACGCTCCAGACTCGGCTTCGGCCAGAAGCTGTTCCACTGCGTCAGCTCCACGTAAAGCGTCACGCGATAGGCAGAGGGGTCAAAGGCGCTGCCATCCTGTGTGAAGGCAAGCCCTGTGATGGCGCCGCGCTCCCCGCAGGCGGGCACGGACGTAAGCGCGAGGACGGGCGTGCGCCCCGCCGCGAGGGCGCTCACGGGAAGCAACGCTGCAAGCAGAAGCGTTGTCAAAAGTACGCAAAGCTTTCGTTTCATGTCCTTGCTCCTCCAAAACGGAATGGATGGGCGGCGCACCGAATCGGGCGCCGCCGGGACTCATCGGATGTTGTTACGCAGGCGGTACTCGTCGAACACCGCCCCCTGCGCGATGATAAAATCGCGGAACTGCGCCGCGGACGGCGGGAGATAGTTTTCCTTGTTCCACATCAGGTAAAGCCTGCGCTTGTGCACCCCCTGGAGCGGGATAACCTTGACGTTATAGGGCGCGCCCCCCAGCGGCCAGGGCGTGATGGCGATGCCGTGGCCCGCGGAGACCAGCCCGAAAATCATGATGTCCTGCGCCGTCTCTGTCGTGATGCGCGGACGGATGCCGAGCTTGCGGAAATACTCATCCGACTGGCGGCGAATCTGGCAGTCCTTGCTGAAGGCGATGAAATTCTCCCCGTCAATCTCGCTGATGTCAATGCTCTCGCGGTCGGCAAAGCGGTGCGTCTTCGGCACCAGCAGAGAAAAGCTGTGCTCGCCAAGAAAGGTGCTGCCGACGCGCGGGTCGTCAATCTCCGTGGCAATCGCGAGGTCAACCTTGCCGTTGAGCAGCATCTCACGCAACGCATAATAGGTGGATTCCTGTCCGGTTTGCAGGCGCACGTCCACGCGGTTCGTCGCGGAGACGTAGCGCACGATGATGTCCGGCACAAACTGTGCCAGTGACGGGAGGCAGGCCAGCGTCACAATCCCCTTTTCCGGGTCGATGGCGTGGCGCAGCTCGGTCACGCCCTCGTCGAGGGAAACCAGCGCCTTTTTCACGTGGGGCAGAAACATTCTCCCGTAGGAGGAAAGCACGATATTGCGTCCGCTGCGCATAAACAGCTTGACATTCAGCTCGTTCTCCAGACTCTGCATCGCGTGGCTCAGGCTGGACTGGTTGACATTCAGCGCCTCCGCCGCCTTGGTGTAATGCTCCATCTCCGCAATCATCTTAAAATAGTACAACTGTTGAAGGTTCATGTCATCTCCTCCTTCGCATATGTCGGCAGGACCGGCTGCTCAGGCGTCATGCGTATTCGTCATCTTTCGTGGATTTGTTATACCATATAAAAATTACTAATGCAATAGCTGTAGAAGTTTTTTTCAATTTTTGGTGTTTCTTTGAACAGAATGAACAAGAAATAGAAAATATGTCTGGTATGATAGTCCCTCTCAATGTACTCACGGTTGACTTTCCCGTGACAGATTGATAGAATTCCTTCATATCAGCCGTACGGAGGTCCTCTTATGAACAATACCTTTCAGGGAACGAAGAACTACGTCGCCTCGCCGGAGCTTCTGGGCGCGGTGAACATTGCCGCGGCGCTGGAAAAGCCGCTGCTCGTCAAGGGCGAGCCGGGCACGGGCAAAACGATGCTGGCACAGGCGGTGGCGGAGGCTCTGGGAAAGCAGCTCATCATCTGGAGCGTCAAATCGACCACAAAGGCCCAGGACGGCCTGTACGTCTACGACGTGGTGCAGCGTCTGTATGACAGCCAGTTCGGCAGCGCCGGTGTGGACGACATCGCAAAATACATCAAGCTCGGCAAGCTCGGCGAGGCGTTCTCCTCGGACGAGCAGGTGGTGCTGCTGATTGACGAAATCGACAAGGCGGACCTGGAATTCCCCAACGACCTGCTCTGGGAGCTGGACAAGATGGAATTCTACATCCCCGAGACGAAGGAGACCGTGCGCGCAAAGCAGCGCCCCATCGTCATCATCACCTCCAACGCCGAAAAGGAACTGCCCGACGCCTTCCTGCGCCGCTGCATCTTCCACTACATCGCCTTCCCCGACCCCGAACAGATGGAGAAAATCGTGCGCGTGCACTTCGACCGGCTGGACGAGACGCTGCTGCGCCAGGCCATGGAGGCGTTTTACTTCCTGCGCGGCATTGACAGCATTGAGAAAAAGCCCTCCACCAGCGAGCTGGTGGATTGGATTCGCGCCCTGGAGCTGGGCGGCGTCGACCCGGCGCGCATCCGCAGGGAGATTCCCTTTGCGGGCGTGCTGCTCAAAAAGGACAAGGACGTTGCCGCCATGGAACGTCGGCTGGGCCGCTGATGTTCCTTCCGTTTTTCTATCTGCTGCGCGCGCGCGGCCTGCACGTGACCATCAGCGAGTGGATGACGCTGACACAGGCGCTGATGCTCGGCCTGCACCGCTGCTCGCTGACCGGCTTTTACGAGCTCTGCCGCGCGGTGCTCGTCCACTCGGAGGCGGACTACGACAAGTTTGACGGCGCGTTTCTGGAGTACTTTGACGGCGTGCCCTTCCCCGAGGACCAACTGCCCGAGGAGCTGCTGCGCTGGCTGAAAAAGCCCGAGGACGTGATGCGCGCCTTCCGCGCCTTCCTGAACACCACGGACTACGAGAGCAAGAGCATAGAGGAAATCCTCAAAAAATTTGAGGAGCGTCTGCGCGAGCAGAAGGAGGAGCACAACGGCGGCGACTACTGGATTGGCACGCAGGGGCAGACCGAGTTCGGTCACAGCGGGCACACGCCGGAGGGTCTGCGCGTGGGCGGACAGGGGCGCTATCGCCGCGCGTTCCGGGTCGCGGGCGAGCGGCACTACCGCGACTTCCGCAAGGACAACACGCTCGATATCCGGCAGTTTCAGATGGCGTTCCGCCTGCTGCGGCAGTACTCCTCGCGCGCCCAGGGCGAGAAGACCGAGTTTGACGTGGACGAAACCGTCCGCGCCACGGGCGACAAGGGCGGCATGCTCGACGTGCGCTTCCGGCGTCCGCGCAAGAACACCGTCAAGGTGCTGATGCTGATGGACACCGGCGGCTCGATGGAGTACTACGCCAGCCTCTGCTCCATGCTGTTTCAGGCGGCACAGCGGGACAACCAGTTCAAGGAGCTGCACGTTTACTATTTCCACAACTGTATTGCGCCCTCGGTCTACAGCCAGCCGCAGATGCGGCGGGAGCATTCGGTGGCAACGGAGTGGCTGCTCAAAAACTACGGCAGCGAGTACAAGGTCATCCTCGTCGGCGACGCCATGCTCGACATGTACGAGCTGCTGGAAAAGCGCTTTGACTGGCGCACGAACGAGGAGCGCTACTCCGGACTGGACTATCTCCGCCGCTTTCGCGCACAGTTCCCGCACCTGGTCTGGCTCAACCCCGAGCAGCCGCCGGTCATGGGCGGACTGTGGGGCGAGAGCTACGGCAAGATTGCCGGGGAGGTCGACATGTATCCGCTCTCGGTCAGCGGGCTGGAGCGCGCCATGAAGAAGCTGCTGGTGCTCAAATAAGTTCCAAATGTCCGCGGCGCACGCCGCGGACATTTTCCTTGCTATTCTGCGGAGAATGTCGTATGCTAAATGGAGACCGAACATAAGAAAACAAGCGGGCGGGAAGCGCATTTCCGCGGAGCTTTGGAGGGTATTATGGAACGAAACAGTCTGACCTACCGGACCTACGTAGAGATTCTCCGGCGCGAGCTGGTGTGCGCCATGGGCTGCACCGAGCCGATTGCCGTCGCCTACTGCGCGGCGGTTGCGCGCGCCACGCTGGGCGCGGAGCCGGAGCACATCCGCGTGCAGGCGAGCGGCAACGTCATCAAAAACGTCAAGAGCGTCGTCGTGCCCAACACCAACGGCGGGCGGGGCATCGCCGTCGCCGCGGCCATCGGCGTGCTCGGCGGCGACGAGGCGGCGGAGCTGGAGGTCATCTCCCACGTCCCAGAGGAGGCAAAGGCGCGTCTTGCGGCGTATCTTGCCGCAACGCCCATCGAGGTCTCCTCCGTCGAGTCCGACTGCATTCTCGACATCATCGTCACCGTCCGCGCGGGCGCGGACAGCGCGACGGTGCGCATCGCCAACGAGCACGCGAACGTCGTGCACATCGAGCGCAGCGGCGAGGTGCTGCTGGACAAGGACCCCAACGCCGCACTGCAGTCCGCCGCGGACGAGCCGGACTACACCCTGCTGAACGTGCACGACATCTGCGACTTTGCCGCCACCTGCGTGCTCGACGACGTCGCGCCGACGCTGCGCCGCCAGATTGCGCTGAACACCGCCATCTCCGACGAGGGACTGCGGCACGACTACGGCGCGAACATCGGCAAGGTGCTGCTCACCACCGGGGACAGCCTGCGCGTGCGCGCCAAGGCGCGCGCCGCCGCCGGCTCCGACGCGCGCATGAACGGCTGCGAGATGCCGGTGGTCATCTGCTCCGGCAGCGGCAACCAGGGCATCACCGCCTCCCTGCCCGTCGTGGAATACGCCGCGGCGCTGGGCAAGAGCGAGGACGAGCTGCTGCGCGCGCTGCTGGTGTCCAACCTCGTCACGCTGCACGAAAAATCCGGCATTGGCCGTCTGTCCGCCTACTGCGGCGCGGTCAGCGCGGGCGCAGGCGCGGGCGCAGGCATCGCCTGGCTCTACGGCGGCGGCGAGGACGCGGTGGCGCACACGATTGTCAACGCGCTCGCCATCACCAGCGGCATCGTCTGCGACGGGGCAAAGTCCTCCTGCGCGGCAAAAATCGCCATCGCGGCGGAGGCGGGCATCTTCGGCTATGAGATGTTCGTCAACGGTCAGCAGTTCCTCGGCGGCGACGGGCTGGTGGTCAAGGGCGTGGAGAACTCCATCGCCAGCTTCAGCCGCCTTGCCCGCGTGGGCATGAGCGAGACCGACCGCGAAATCATCCGCATGATGACCGAGTAACCCACCTGTACCGGAAACGGAGAACAAGCTCATGAACAGCCTGATCATCTGTCTCAACGCCATTTTCCCGATTTTCTTCATCATCGCCGCAGGCTATGCCGCCAAGCGCGCCGGCATCCTCCGTGAAACGGAGGTCCCGCGCATGAACGCCGTGGCGTTCAAGGTGTTCATGCCCGCAATGTGCCTCTACAACGTGTACCACTCGGAGCTCTCCGCCGCACTGCGCCCCAAGCTGTTTGTCTTCACCTTCCTCGGCATTCTGCTGGTGTTCGGCGCGGCGCTGCTGTTCGCCGTCAAATGCGTGAAGGACCGCTCCCGCCGCAGCGTGGTGGCGCAGGGGCTGTACCGCTCCAACTACCTGATTGTCGGCGTGCCGTTCGTCTCGGGTCTGGTCGGCGAGGGCAACCTGGGCGCCGCCGCCGTGATGGGCGCGCTGGTCGCCCCGATGTTCAACGTGCTGGCGGTCATTCTGCTGGAGTCCTACAACGGGACAAAAACGAACAAGAAAAAGCTGTTGCTCAACATTGCGAAAAACCCGCTGATTCTCGGCAGCTTCGCGGGGCTGGTGCTGCTTCTGCTGGGCGTCACGCTGCCCTCGCCGCTGGAGATTGCCATACGCGACATGTCGCGCACGGCAAGCCCGCTGCTGCTGTTCCTGCTCGGCGCGTTCTTCCACTTTGGCGACGCGCGACAGCACTGGCGCGAGCTTGCCGCCGTCACCCTTGGACGGCTGGTCGTCATCCCCGCCGTCATGCTGACGCTTGCCGTTGCGCTGGGCTTCCGCGGCTCGGACCTCGCCACGCTGGTCGCCGTGTTCGCCTCCTCCACCGCCGTCGCGTCGTTCACGATGGCGGAGCAGATGGGCGGCGACGCCAAGCTGGCGGGCAACATCGTCGTCATGACCAGCGCCTGCGCCTCCTTCACGCTGTTTGCCTGGAGCCTCGTGCTCAAGCTGCTGGCGCTCATATAGCCCTTCGTTCTCTTCTCGTAGCACAGCTCCGCAAGCCGTGGCTTGCGGAGCTGTTGTTATGCTATTTGATTGTTTCGCGCGACAATCAGCGGCCGAACTGGCAGTCGTTGTTGCCGGAGACGGTGGTCCACATCTCAAGCATGTTGATGGGGTCGTTGAAGTCGGCAATCCAACCCTCGCGGGCGAAGTCGAAGTTGCCGTTCTTGCGCTCCTGCAGGAAGACGTTCCAATCCTGCTGCTGGATGGTCAGGCCAATGCCGACGGCGCTGAGGTCCTGCTGGATGGACTCGGCGATGGCGATGTGACCGGAGGTCGTGTTGGTCAGATACTCGAGCTGAATCGGCGTCTCGGCGGAGAGCATGCCGTCCTCGCCGAACTGGAAGCCGGCGGCCTTGAGCAGGGTGCGGGCGCGCTCCACAGTGGCCTCATAGTCGTTGGTGACGGCGTAGGCGTCGAAATAGCCCTCCTCGGCAGTCGCCTTGAACACGCCGCCGTTGCCGTCCGCCATGCCCAGGGGGATGAAGGAGTTCGCGGCAACCTGACCGGTCTGGCCGATGTTCTCGCAGATGTAGTCACGGTCGATGAGGATGGTGAAGGCCTCGCGCATGCAGGCGGCCTGCTCCGGGGTCTTGCCCTCGAAGACGCTGCTCTTGGCGTTGAAGGCGACGTAGTAGGTGCCGAGCTGGTCCACGATGTAGAACTCGGGGTTCTCCAGCAGGGAGGCGACCTCGTCGGTCGGGATGGAGTCGGCAAGGTCGAGGTTGCCGGCATTGTAGGCGGCGAAGATGGCGGTGTCGTCGTCGGAGAGCATGAACTCAAGCTTCTCGACGGTGACCTTGTCGGCATCGTACCAGTACGGGTTCTTCTCATAGGTCATGGACACGTCGTGCGTCCAGCCGGTGCAGACGTATGCGCCGTTGGAGACGAAGCCGGCCTCCTGGCACCAGCCGCCGGGGCTGGTCTGCCAATCGGCATAGGACTCGACCGCAGACTGCTTGACGGGATAGAAGGCGGGGAACGCCATCAGGTCCTGCATGTAGGCGCAGGGTGCGTTGAGCTCGAAGACAAAGGTCTTGGCGTCGGGCGCGGAGACGGCGAGGTCGTTGGGATAGCCCTTGACGTTGTCAAACATGTAGGCATAGTCGGCAGCGGTGGCATCGCCGGCGGCGCGCTTCCAGGAGTAGACAAAGTCCTCGGCGGTCAGGTCGCTGCCGTCGGACCACTTGAGCCCGTCGCGCAGGGTGACGGTGTAGACCAGACCGTCGTCGCTGACGGTGTAGCTCTCGGCGCAGGCGGGGACGGTCTCGCCGCTCTCGTCATAGGCGTAGAGGCCGGAGAAGCTGTTGACCGCGAGGCAGGCGCCGTCCACGGAGCTGTTGAGCGCGGGGTCAAGGAAGTCGGGCTCGCTGGCGAGGTTGATGCGCATCGTATCCGAGCCGTTCGCCATGTTGGCAAACATGAAGTACTTGAAGCCATAGGCGTTGGAATACACGCCGCTGACGTAGTCCTTCATCAGATAGATGTCGTTGTAGTAGTAGATGGGGATAACGCAGTTGGTCGCCATGAGGATGTCCTCGGCGTTGTGCATCAGCTCGGCGCGCTTGGCAAAGTCGGTCTCGCTCTTAATCTGCGCGATCAGGGCGTCGTACTGCGCCCAGTCGGCAATCGGGTCGATGAACGCATCGCTGACCAGCTCTGCGGCATCGGGCACCTCCTCGGCGGGTGCCGCGGTCTCGGTGCTTTCGGCGGGTGCGGTGGTCTCGGTGCTCTCGGCGGGTGCAGCGGGCGCTTCGGTGGTTCCGCCGCCGCAGGCGACGAGCGCGAAGAGCATCACCAGAGCAAGAGACATGGCAAGAAACTTCTTCATTCTGAATACCTCCAATTTGATTGTTTTTATAGCAACCCTTGCGGGATACTACCGGTTTATTTGACCCAGCAGGCAACCTGATGTCCGCCGCCGCGGTCGGTGAGCGTCGGGCACTCCTGCGCGCACTGCTCAGTGGCGTAGCGGCAGCGGGTGCGGAAGGGACAGCCGGAGGGCCGGTGCAGCGGGCTGGGCACGTCGCCCTCGAGAATGATGCGCTTGCGCGCGCGCGTCACGTCGGGGTCGGGGATGGGCACGGCGGAGAGCAGCGACTCCGTATAGGGGTGCTGCGGGTGCTCGTTGAGCTCGTCCGCGTCCGCAATCTCGACGATTTTGCCGAGATACATCACCGCGATGCGCCGGGAGATGTGGTGCACCACCAGAAGGTCGTGCGCGATGAACAGATACGCCACGCCCAGCTTTTCCTGCAGCTCCTCAAACATGTTGATGACCTGCGCCTGGATGGACACGTCCAACGCGGAGACCGGCTCGTCGCAGACGATGAACTTCGGGTTCACCGCCAGCGCGCGGGCAATGCCGATGCGCTGGCGCTGCCCGCCGGAGAACTCGTGGGCATAGCGGCGGGCGTGCTCGGCGTTGAGCCCGACGAAGCTCATCAGCTCCAGCACGCGCTCGCGCCGTTCCTTGCGGTTGGCGCAGAGGTGATGCACGTCCAGCGGCTCGCCGATGATGTCCTCGACCGTCATGCGCGGGTCGAGGGAGGAATAGGGGTCCTGAAAGACCATCTGCATCAGCTTGCGCATGTGCGTGATGTTCTTCGCCGTAACCGGCTCGCCGTCAAAGATGACCTCGCCCGCCGTGGGCTCGTAGAGGCGGAGGATGGAGCGCCCCGCCGTGGTCTTGCCGCAGCCGGATTCGCCCACCAGGCCCAGCGTCTCGCCCCGGCCGACGGTAAGCGAGATGTCGTCCACCGCCTTGAGGGGAATGGTCTTGCCAAAGCCGGTCTTGACCGGGAAATACTGCTTCAGATTCCTGACTTCCAGCAGGGTATCGTTCATTTCGCTCGCACCTCCTCATAGGCGTCTTTGACGTTCATCCAGCACGCCGCCTTATGCGCGCCGTTGATGGTCAGCTCCTGCGGCACCTCCGTCAGGCAGATTTTCATCGCCGCGCTGCAGCGGGGACAGAAGGCGCAGCCCTTGGGCAGGTTGAGCATGTTAATCGGCGTGCCGGAGATGGGCACCAGCTTCTTTTTCATGTTGCTCACGTTGGGGATGGAGCGGAGCAGACCCTTGGTGTACTCGTGCCGCGGGTTGTAGAAAATCTCGCGCGCGGTGCCGCGCTCGCAGATGCGCCCGCCGTACATGACCACGATGTTGTCGCACATGTCGGCAATCACGCCGAGGTCGTGCGTGACGAGGATGACCGCCATGCCCATCTTCTTTTGCAGGGACTGAATCAGTTCGAGAATCTGCGCCTGAATGGTCACGTCGAGCGCGGTGGTCGGCTCGTCGGCGATGAGGATGTCCGGCTCGCAGGCGAGCGCCATGGCAATCATGATGCGCTGGCGCATGCCGCCGGAAAGCTCAAAGGGGTACTGCTTCATGCGCTTTTCCGCCTCGTTGATGCCCACCAGCTCGATGAGCTCCTTGACGCGCCTGTCCGCCTCCGCGCCGCGGCGCTCGGTGTGCAGCACCACCGCCTCCTTGAGCTGGTTGCCGATGGTGAACACGGGATTGAGGCTGGTCATGGGGTCCTGAAAGATGATGGAGCAGTTCTTGCCGCGGAAGCTCTGCATCTGCGACTCGCTCCAGGTGGACAGGTCCTGTCCCTTGTAGAGGATTTTGCCGCCGACCACACGGCCGGTCTCGGCAAGAATCTGCATGATGGAGTACGCGGTGACGGATTTGCCGGAGCCCGACTCGCCCACGATGCCCAGAATCTCGCCATGGTCCAGCGCAAAGCTGACGCCGTTGACCGCCTGCACCTCGCCGGCGTCGGTGAAGAAGGAGGTGTGCAGGTCCTGTACGCTCAGTAATTTCTCACTCATATCGCTCACCTCTTCAGCTTCGGGTCGAAGGCGTCACGCAGACCGTCGCCGAGCAGGTTCAGGCTCAGCACAATCAGGCAGATGATGACCGCCGGGAAGACCAGCTTGTACGGATAGCTCTGCAGTCCCTCGCGCGCGGCGTTCGCCAGCGAGCCGAGGGAGGGCATGGGCGCCTTGACGCCGATGCCGACGAAGCTCAGGAAGCTCTCGGTAAAGATGGCGGAGGGAATCTGCAGCGCCGTGGAAATGATGATGACGGACAGGCAGTTGGGCAGGATGTGCTTGCGGATGATGCGCCCGGGCTTTGCGCCGATGGCACGCGCGGCGAGGACGTATTCGTTTTCCTTGATGGAGAGAATCTGGCCGCGAATCAGGCGCGCCATGCTCACCCAGTACAGCAGCCCGAACACGATGAACAGGCTCACCATGCTCGTGCCCATGCGGTCAAGGAAGCTGCCCGGAGGGAACCTGAGCCGCTCGTCCAGCACGACCTTGAGCAGGATAATCATCAGCATGTCGGGCAGCGAGTAGATGATGTCCACGATGCGCATCATGATAAGGTCCGTTCGCCCGCCCATATAGCCGGAGATGCTGCCATAGAGCATGCCGGTGATGAGCACGATGATGGAGGCGAAAAAGCCGATGAACAGCGAGATGCGCGTGCCGTAGACCACGCGGATGAAGTAGTCGCGGCACTGCTCGTCGGTGCCGAAGATGTGGGGGAAGCGCTCGCCGCCGTTCTCAATGTAGCGCTGCTCCATCTCGCTGTAGGTAAAGGGGGCGAGGTTCTTCGCGCCCTTGTCACGCTTGCCGTTGACGGAGAGGATTTCCTCATAGCGGTAGGGCACGACCATCGGCGCGACGATGATGGTGATGAGGATGACCGCCAACAGGACCAGGCTGCCCACCGCCAGCGGGTTTTTGAACAGCTTGCGCATGCCGTCCTTGAAGAAGGTGGTGCTCTCGCTCATGACGTCCTGCTGCCGCTTCTCCTCCTCGGTGGCGGGCGCAAAGGACGCATCGGTAAACTTGCTCAGGTCGACCTGCGCGCTGAGGATGTTTTTCTTCGGAATGTCGTTCAAGGTGCTTCCTCCCTTCCTCAATCCAGCTTAATCCGCGGGTCAACCGCCTTGTACAGCAGGTCGCAGATCAGGTTGGCGATGACCATCAGCGACGCAAGGAAGATGGTGGTCGCCATAATCATGGTGTAGTCGCGGTTGTAGATGGCGCTGACGAACTTGCTGCCAAGACCCCCGATGGTGAAGATGGTCTCAATGACCATTGAGCCGGTGATGATGTAGGCAATCTGCGGCCCGGCATAGGTGATGACCGGGATGAGCGAGTTGCGCAGCGCGTGCTTGAAAATCAGCTTGAACTTGGACACGCCCTTGGCGCGCGCCGTGCGGATGTAGTCCTGGCTGAGCGCATCGAGCATGCTGGTTTTGGACAGGCGCGTGATGTACGCCATCGGATACGCCGAGAGCGCGACGATGGGCAGCACGTAGTTCTGGCTGTCTGCGCTCCACACGGGAATCCACTGCAGCTTGATGCAGAACACCAGCAACAGCAGCGTCGCCAGGATGAAGCTGGGCACCGCGGTGAACAGCGTGGAGAAAAAGACAATCAGGCGGTCAGGCAGCCTGTTGCGCATCAGCGCGGCGGTGCTGCCGAAGACGGTGCCGAAAAACAGCGCCACCAGCATCGCGCTCACGCCGAGGCGCGCCGAAATCGGGAAGGACTCGCCGATGATTGCGCCAATCTCACGCCCGTTTTTCAGCGACACGCCGAAATCGCCGTGCAGAAGGTTGTTCAGATACAGCAGGAACTGCTGCACAATCGGCTTGTCCAGGTTATACCGCTCGTTGAGCGCCGCAATGGTCGCCTCGCTGAGTGCCTTTTCCTTGTTGAACGGCCCGCCCGGGACGGCGTGCATCAGGAAAAAGGTGATCGCACAGATGATAAACACCGTTACGACCGCGAGCAGGACCCGCTTGATGATATACTTTGCCACAGTGTTTCTCCCTTCGCAGTAGTTTGCTTATTTACGCTAAGCATAGATTTTACACCCATTATGAAAAAAATGCAATGACAGTTTTTGTGAAACTGCATATATGCCCCAAAAAGTGAAGCAAGCCGGTCTTTCGACCGGCTCGCTTGCGTTGCAGTTCTGAACTTCCGTCTGTTTTCCGCCGTATCGCAGCCGCTGCCGGCTGCCGATGCGGTACGGGGCATCAGTCTTCCTCGGGCGCAAGCTCGGTGGTGCGCGCCTTCGGCGGCATGAGCTTGGAGAACACGAGGAAGAACACAAGCCCGACCAGAAGCCCCGGAATGATGGGCTGGCTGACTTTCATGCCGAAGAGCATGCCCTTGGAGATTTTCTCCAGATAGACGACGACCACAGACCCGGTAATCACGGACGCGATGGTTCCGGCAAGGGAGCCGCCGGTCCAGTAGTGACCGAGCACATAGGGGAAGAAGGTGCCTGCGGCACGCAGCGTGAAGGCGAAGGTCAGAATGGCGATGAGGCTTGCCGGGTTGAACAGCGCCGCCGCCATGGCAATCAGGCTGACAACCACCATCGTAATCTGCGTCACGCGCATGACCTCCTTGCTGCCGGCCTCCGGCTTGAGGACGGCGCGGTAGATGTCGTTGGCGAAAATGGACCCTGCGCCGAGCAGGTCGGAGTCGGAGGAGGACATCGTCGCGGAGATGATGCCCGCAAAAAGCAGACCGCAGATGATGGCGGGCATGGTGCGCACCGCCAGCACGGGCAGCGCGTAACGCGCGCCGACCTCCGCAAACTCATCGGCACTGAACACGCCCATGTTGATGAGCGCGAGCGTGATGATGCCGAGGATGGCGGGCACGAAGGCATAGATGAAGTTGATGATGGCCGCAAGGATGGAGCCCTGTCTCGCCGCCTTGCCGTCACGGGCGGCATAGTAGCGGGAGACCGCCTCCTGGCCGACCGTGAACGTGGCAACGTACATGACGACCAGCGAGATGACCGCCGTCGGGCTGTAGCCCTTGAACATGTCGAACGTCTCCGGCGGGACGTTTGCCACAACGTTGCCCCAGCCGCCCGCCTCGCTGAGCGCGAAGGGGATCGCGATGATCATGCCGATGACAATCATGAACACCTGCACGAAGTCCGTCATCGTCACGCTCCACAGTCCGCCCATGACGGAGTAGGTCGTCACGACCACGGCGACGAGAACGATGGCAGGCTTATAGCCGATGCCGAGCATGGTGGAAAGGATGGTGGCGGATGCGACGAACTGACCCTCGGTCAGTCCGATGAGGGGAATGAGCATGATGATTGCCGTGAGGACGCCGGCGCTCTTGCCGTAGCGGCGGCGGAAGTACTCCGGCACCGTCTTTACAGCGGACGCGCGGAATTTGGGAGCGAGAAACGTGAGGATGACGAAAGCAATGCCCATTGTGATGATGTACCACGCCGAGGAAATGCCGTGGTTCTGCATGCCCTGCTGGACCACGCCCAGGGAACTGCCGCCGCCGATTTCCGTTGCGGCCAGCGTGCCCGCCATAAGGAACGGACCAAGACGGCGTCCCGCCAGCATGAAGTCCGTGTTGGTGGTGATTTTCTTGGAGGAATACCAGCCAATCCACAGCATGAACAGCAGATACGCTACCACGACCACGATGATGATTCCGTTTGCCATTTTCTTTCTCCTCTCTGCACAAATAATAACGCACTTATGCGCGCTTGATGTGGTGATTATAGCAAGCTCAAGCAACGCAGTCAACCACGTTTTTCAGATTCGACCAACTTTTTTCCGTACAGCAGGAGAAGAAGCAGCAGCATGAGCGCAAGCAGGGCGACCAGCGTCAGCATGGCAGGGCGGTAACTCTGCGCAGCGTCATAGCTCCAGCCAATCAGCGAGGCGAACGAGGCGTTTGCCAGCGTACCGGTGAGCATGACCAGCGGAAACACGCGCCGATAGTTCGCCTGCCCGAATACGTCCTTGGTGACAAGCGCCGGAACCACCGTTGTCAGCGAGAAGGCCAGCCCCTCCAGCGCGCCGAAGAGCAGCGCCGCCGTTGCCGTGCGCGCGTGCAGCAGAAAAAGCATGCCCGCGGCAATCAGCGCGGCGTAGACCATGGCGGGACGCCTGACGCCGAAGCGCTCCGAGAGCGCGCCAAGGAGCACCTTGCCGCCCGCGTTGGTGATCATGGAGGCCGAGAGCATGGCGGCGCCCACCGAGGCGCTGAGCGCGAAGGACGCGGCGACGCCGGGCATGTGGCTTGAGAACACGGAGACCGCGTTGGCGGACACCACGAGCAGCAGCACCCCGGGCAGACGCCAACCGCCGCGCTGCGCCTCTGCCGTCTCTGCCCCGGGCGCGTCCTCCGTCTGCACGCGCGCGCCGCCCAGCGGTGTGAGTGCGCGGTCCTCCGGCCGGAGCGCAACGGGCAGCAGGATGAGCGGCGCATACAGCGCCAGCCCGACCAGCGCCTCCGCCCGGTATCCCGCGCGCCAGCCCGCCGTCTCTATCACGCGGGCAAGCAGCGGCGAGAGCAGCGCGCTGCCAATGCCGCCCGCCGCCATTGCAACGCCGGTGACGATGCTGTTTCCGCGCACGAACCAGTTGTTGATGACCACCGTGCCCAGCACGATGCACAGCATGCCCGAGGCAAAGCCCCGCAGCGCGCACAGGGCGTACATCACCGCCAGATTCGGCGCCCAGCCCATCAGCAGCGTCGCTCCCACGGCACAGAGCGCACAGGCGCGGGTCAAAACGCGAAAATTGTCACCGCGGATGATGCGCGGGGAGACGTACTCTCCCGCCGCAAGCAGCAGGTTGTTGACCGTCAGCGTCAGGCTGACCGCCCCGCGTCCCACGCCGAAGGTCTCCTCCATGGGTGTGAAAAAAAGACCCGCGAGGTTTTTCAGGCTCAGCGACGCGCCAATCATGCCGCAAACCGCCAGCCAGACCATAGCATATTGTTTTGGAATCCGCATTCCATCCGCCCCCCAAAGTGCAAAGCTTTCCCTGCACTATACCCCTGTCTGCCGCCAAAAACAAGACAAACATCCCATGTTCTGCGCAGTTTTTCCGAAACTGTACTTGTCAGCCCCCCGCCTTCTTGCATATAATACCGCAAAAAGAAAGGAAGGATATTGTATGAAGAAATCCGCAACGTATCTGCTCTGCGTGCTTCTCGTCGAGCTCGCGGGCTTCGCCGTCGGTATGCTGACGGCGGAGGGAACCCGCCTCTATGCCGACTCCATTGTCAAGCCCCCGCTCTCCCCGCCGGGCATCGTGTTTCCCATCGCCTGGACGCTGCTGTACGCGCTTATGGCAATCGGTCTTGCGCGCATGCTGCTCTCCCCCGCGCCGCACGGCGCGGCCGTCGTCCTGTTTTTCGTGCAGCTTGCGCTCAACCTCGCCTGGTGCTTCATCTTCTTCGGTGCGCAGCGCTTTGACCTTGCGCTCGCAGAGCTCCTGCTGATGGCGGCCGCCGTGGTCGCCATGACGATTCAGTTCGCCCGCGTGGACCGGACGGCGGCCTGGCTGCAGCTGCCCTACCTCGTCTGGCTGTGTTTTGCGACCTATCTGAACATCGGCGTGCTCGTGCTGAACTGAGGCAGCGGCAGAGTCCATGAAAAACGACCTTGCCATTTGCGGACAAAGCGCGTATAATGGCGCTTAAAATGCGGATAAAGGGAAGTTTTTTATGAACACAAACGACATTTATCAGACCCTCGGCGTCAGCGGCGCGGTGCTTGCGTTCGGAGAGGGCGTGCTCTCGACGCTGGCGGAGCGCTTTGGCGCCATCGACGCCAACGCCGAGCTCGGACAGGCGAAGGTGCTCGCCGCCATGCAGAAAAACCGCGTCAACGCCACGCACTTTGCCGCCACCACCGGCTACGGCTACGACGACGCGGGGCGCGACACGCTGGAGCGCGTCTACGCCGACACCTTCCACACGGAGGCGGCGCTGGTGCGCCCGCAGCTCGTCTGCGGCACGCACGCGCTCGCCGTGGCGCTGAGCGCCAACCTCCTGCCCGGGGACGAGCTGCTCGCCATCTCCGGCAAGCCCTATGACACGCTGGAGGAGGTCATCGGCATCCGCCCCTCACCCTGCTCGCTGGCGGAATACGGCGTCAGCTACCGGCAGGTCGACCTGCTGGACGACGGCAGCTTCGACCTCCCCGCCGTCCGCGCCGCGGTGACGGAGCGGACAAAGCTCGTGCACATCCAGCGCTCCAAGGGCTACCAGACGCGCCCGACGCTCAGCGTCGCCCAGATTGGCGAGGCGATTGCGGCGGTGAAGTCCGTCAAGCCGGACGCCGTGGTCATGGTGGACAACTGCTACGGCGAGTTCGTCGAGCCGACGGAGCCGAGCGACGTGGGCGCGGACATGTGCGTCGGCTCGCTCATCAAGAATCCCGGCGGCGGGCTTGCGCCAATCGGCGGCTACATCGTCGGCACACAGCGCTGCATTGACCGCTGCGCCTACCGGCTCTCCGCCCCGGGGCTGGGACAGGAGGTCGGCGCGAACCTCGGGCTGCTGCCCGCGCTGTTTCAGGGCTTTTTCCTCGCCCCCACCGTCACCGCCGCCGCCGTGCGCGGCGCGGTGTTCGCCGCGGCGGCGTACGAGCAGCTGGGCTTCCGCGTCGTGCCCGCCTCGGACGAGGCGCGCCACGACGTGATTCAGGCCATCGAGCTGGGCAGCGAGGCGGCGATGTGCGCGTTCTGCAAGGGCATTCAGCAGGCGGCGCCCGTGGACAGCTACGTCACGCCCGTGCCCGCGCCAATGCCCGGCTATGACGCGCAGGTCATCATGGCGGCGGGCGCGTTCGTGCAGGGCAGCAGCATTGAGCTCTCCGCCGACGGCCCGGTGCGGGAACCCTATGCGGTGTACTTCCAGGGCGGACTGACCTGGCCGCACGCGAAGCTCGGCGTGCTGCTGTCGCTGCAGAAGCTGCTCGACGCAGGGCTCATTCAGCTTTGACATCAAAAAAGACGGCTTGCGCCGTCTTTTTTGATTGCTCTGTCATCTTTGCCCTCACAGCGGGATGTCCACCACCGACACGCCGCGCCGCAGCGCGTATTCGATGGTGTTGCGCGTTCCGCCGGGCAAGCCGTCGTGCGCGGCGATGAGCAGCGAGGCATGGTCGACCATGTAGCGGTTGCGCCGCTGCATGCAGCCGGGGCTGTAGCGCTCCGCCACCATCGTCTCATAGTCGCACTGCTCCAGCAGCGCGTGGTAGCGCGCACGTGCCGCCGCGCTCCAGCGGTCCGCCTGTGTGGGGCAGGGCAGCGCCGCCTCAAGCGTGATGTGCGGGTAGCGCTGCTTGAGCGCGAGCACGATTTCGCAGAAATAGAGGTCGCAGCCCTCCGCCATGCCGCAGATGAAATGCTCGCTCCCCTCCTGAATCGCGCTCTCCACGGCGCTGCGGATGCGCGCCTTGAGCGCAAGGCAGCGCATGTCGTCCTCGGCCTTTCCCCACGGCAGCTTTGAGGGGCGATGCCCCGTAAAGCAGCAGCTGCACTGTCTTCCCCGCACGGCAAACGCCCCCCTTCTCTTTGCCTCACAGTATAGAACAGACGTTCACATTTGTAAAGAACAATCTTTCTCTCTTGACAAATGCCGCCGCATCGTGTATTGTAACGAATGAGAACTGAATCACCAGTCTTCGAGGCGGGGCGAAACTCCCCACCGGCGGTACAGCCCGCAAGCGGCAGACATGTCGCACGAATCGGTGAAATTCCGATGCCGACGGTAAAGTCCGGATGAGAGAAGATGTGTATTGTCACGCTCTTTTGCGTCATGCACCCGAAGGCTTGTCTTTCGGTGCATTATCGTAAAGGAGTGTTTTTTTCTATGTCCTCAACCGCAGCCTATGCCAAACAGGCGGCGCGCACGCACCGCCTCGCCGTTGCCGGAATGCTTTCGGCGGTGGCCTTCGTCCTCATGTACATCGAGTTCCCGATTCCCGCGCTGATTCCCGCGTTCATCAAGCTGGACGTGTCCGACCTGCCGGAGCTGCTGGCGGCGTTCGCCCTTGGCCCCGTCTGGGGCGTGGTGGTGACGCTGTGCAAAAACGTGCTCTTCGCCATCCTGCACGGCACCTCCTCGAACTACGTCGGCGAGCTGTTCAACTTCCTTGCGGGCAGCGTGTTTGCCTTCACCGCGGGCGTCATCTATCACCGCGGAAAAAGCCGCCGCAGCGCGCTGCTCGGCGCGGTGGTCGGCGCGGCGCTGATGGCGCTGGTCTCCGTGCCGCTGAACTACTTCCTCGTCTATCCCGCCTACGTCAAGGTCTACGGCATGCCGATGGAGGCAATCATCGGCATGTATCAGGCAATCAACCCCGGCGCGGACAACCTGATGAAGTGCCTGGTGCTGTTCAACGTGCCGTTCACCTTCTGCAAGGGCATGCTGGACGTGCTGCTGTGCTTCCTCGTCTACAAGCCGCTCTCCCCCATTCTGCACAAATAATTCCGCAGCGGTTCAGGACGGTTACAACACGGTCCTGAGCCGCATTCTATGATGAAAGAAAGGCGCTGATTCTATGCCGGTTACTCTCTTTTCCTTCGGCTCCCTCAGCGACGGCACGCCGGTGCCCGCCGCGCGCATCGAAACCTCCGCCGGCGCCGCCGTCACCGTCATCGGCTACGGCGCGGCGATTCAGTCCATCCGCGTACCGGACAAAAGCGGCACACCCGTCGAGGTCGCGCTGGGCTTTGACACGGCGGCGGAATACGAGACCGGGCGCGGTCACCTCGGCGCGGTCATCGGGCGCGTTGCCAACCGCCTCGGCGGGGCGGAGTTCTGCCTGAACGAGACGCGCTATCGGCTGGTCAAAAACAGCGGCGAAAACCACATCCATGGCGGCGTCCGCGGCTTTGACAAGTTCGTCTGGACCATGACGGCGCAGGACGACGCCGTCGTGTGCGAGCGGCTCTCTCTCGACGGGGAGGAGGGCTACCCCGGAAACCTCCGCATCCGCATCACCTATCGGCTGACGGAGGACAACGCGCTGCACATCGTCTACGACGCGGACACCGACGCCGACACGCTGGTGAACCTCACCAACCACAGCTACTTCAACCTCAACGGCGGGGGCGACGCGATGGCGCACAGCGTGCAGATTTTCGCCGAGCGCTTCTGCGAAAACGACGAAAACGGTCTGCCCACCGGCACGCTGCTGGACGTGGCGGGCACGCCCTTTGACTTCCGCACGCCCAAGGCGGCGGGCGCGGACATTGCGGCGGAGCACGCGCAGCTGCGCCGCGGCAACGGCTACGACCACAACTACTGCCTTGCGGGGCGGCGCGCCGCCGTCGTCAGGGGCGAGCAAAGCGGCATCGTCATGACCGTGGAGACCGACCTGCCCGGCATGCAGTTCTACTCCGCCAACGGCCTGCGCGTTCAGCCCGGACACGGCGGCGCGATGATGGGACCGCGGCAGGCGCTGTGCTTTGAGACGCAGCTCTGGCCCAACGCGCTGCGCTGCTACGGCTTCCCCTCCCCCGTGCTGCGCAGGGAGCAGCACCTGCACAGCGAAACGGTCTACGCCTTCTCCCTTGCGTAACCACAACGGTCCGGCGCCGCAAGACGCCGGACCGTCTTTTGTCTTGCTTTTTCCCGTGCCCGTTGGTATACTGGGGTGTGACTTTTTTCCACGGAGGACGACATGAGCACGTTTCTGACTCTTGCCTATCTGTTTTTCATCGGCTCGCTGTTCGGCTGGGTGCTGGAGCTGGTGTTTCGCCGCTTCTTTTCCAGGGCAAATCCCGAGCACCGGTGGATTAACCCGGGCTTCTGCGTGGGCCCCTACGTCCCGCTCTACGGCTGCGGGCTGTGCATCCTCTATCTGCTCGCCGCGTTGGGTGATGCGACCGGCTGGGAGGACAGCGCAGCGGGACGCGCGCTGCTGTTTCTCGGCATGGCGGTGAGCATGACCGCCATCGAATACGTTGCCGGCGTGCTCCTGCTCAAGCTCGCCAAGGTGCGGCTTTGGGATTACAGCATGCTCTGGGGCAACGTGGACGGGCTGATCTGCCCGCTGTTCTCGCTGTTCTGGGCGCTGCTGGGCGGCGCGTATTACTTTTTTGTCCACCCGCACATTCTCGACGCGCTGAACTGGCTGGCAAACAACCTTGCGTTCTCCTTCGTCATCGGCTATTTCTTCGGCGTGTTCACCATCGACGTCGCCTATTCGTTCCATCTTCTTGCGCGGCTGCGGCAGTTTGCGCAGGAGGAAGAGGTTGTCGTCAAGCTGGAGAACCTCAAGGCGCACCTGCACACGGCGCGTGAGCGCGCGCGGCTTTCCCAGCGTTTCTTCTTTCAACTGCACACCGTGCGCCCGCTCAGCGAGCATCTGCGCGAGGCGCTGGAGGCGCTGGAGCAGGCGCACCGCTCGGACGCCAACCGGCGGAGCCATTCTTGAAAAAGGAGTTTATTTCCATGCACTCAGACATTGCAACCCACAAAGCAGAGGAACTCAGCGGCGGCAACGCCTTCGCGGTCTACAACCATCTCGAGGTCGAACACGTTGAGCAGGACTACGCCGTCTTCCGCCTCAACGTGCGCCCGGAGAGCAAAAACCCCTTCGGCTTTGTCCACGGCGGGCTGCTGGCGGGCATGGCGGACAACGCCGCAGGCTATGCCGCCCACAGCGACGGGCGCACCTACGTCACGCAGTCGAGCCACCTGAACTACCTGCACAACCAGGCGGAGGGCGTCATCCGCGCCGCCGGACGCGTGCTGCACCGCGGACGCACCATCTGCCTTGTGCGCGTGGACATCCTCGGCGAGGGCAGCACCCTGCTCGCCACCGGCGAGGTCAGCTATTTCTGCGTTGACCCGGACGCACTCGAACGGCGCATGGAGCAGTCCGAGCAGACCGGCAAGGCGGTATAAACCGGACAGAGCGAATCAAGCAGGAGGGGCACGTTGCGCCCCGTCCTCTCACACCACCACCGCGCGTACGGTTCCGTACACGGCGGTTCAACCGTATACGTGCAGAGACTCATACCGGTCAAGGATACTAATGTGCGCTCGCCGGGCGCACGAAAGAGGGTGCAGAAAGCCTATCGGTTCTCTGCACCCTCTTTGCGTGTTCTTCTGTTCTGCTTATTTGCAGAACCGCCAGAGCATCGTCGCAACGACCGCCCGGGTCGAGGCGTCGGACGGAGCAAGCAAGAGCTTGCCGTCCTTGTCGATGCCGTTCACGATTCCGGAGCCGCACGCCCACTGCATTGCGCTCATCGCCCAACCGCTCACGCTGAACGCGTCGTCATAGCTGAGGATATTCGTATCCTCGCCGACGCTCACGTCCATCTTCTTGTGCTGCGCGTAGCGATACAGGATGGCAGCGAGCTGTTCGCGGGTCACAGGGTCATTCGGGCCAAATCTGCCGTCCTCGTAGCCGTTGACGATACCCTCCGCGCTTGCCCAGCGGATTGCGGGACCGTACCACTGCTCGTTGTCTACGTCGGAGAACTCGCTCATGCCGACGTAGGCAGGGCTGCCTTCGAGCCTCCACAGCATCGTGGTGACCTGCGCGCGGGTGGTGGTGTCAGCGGGAGCGAACTTTCTGTCGCCCACGCCGTTCATCACGCCGTTTTCCAGCGCCCAATGTACGCCGTCGTGATACCATTCGGCCGCGTTCGCGTCGGTGAACTTGTCGATTGGGCAGCTCGCGTCCTTCGGGCAACCCTTCGCCAACTCTTCGTCGTACGCAATGACATAGTGAGAGAAGTGCGTTACGCTGAACACGACGTTCTTCCCGTCATAGCTCGACGGAACCTGCGCGTGTGTGCCATCGTCCGCAACATACCACACAACGAGGCCCTTGCCGTCCTGACCGTCCTTAAGTGTGCAGGGGACGCTGAGCGTGGCAACGCCGCCCTTGAAGTCGCTGATGCGCGTGCCGTTGGACGTAATGCAGACGTCCACGACCTTCTGCACTTCCATTTCCTGCACGGTATTACGCTGTGCGTCGTTGAGACTGCTTTCGGAAACGACGTCCAGATTGAGCCGGATATCCGTACTCTTCGCCGCGTCGATAATGGCGCTCTGCGCCGCCGCGTCGAACACGACGCTGCCGTCGGTCAGCGTGACCTGAAGGCTGCTGCCGCTTTCCTTGACCGCCTTGACGGTCTCGATGGGAATGACTACGGTCTTGATGTCCTTGGCGACGCCGCCGACGTCAATGGAGACCGTGTTCGTCGTTTCTGCACCGGCGGCAGCGTTGCTCTCCGTCACCTGCGCAAGCTGTGCGTCGGTCAACTTTGCGACCGTCACCGTCGTGCCACTGACGCTTGCCTTGACGAGGATGGAGCCGGAGGCCGTGTCGCTCGTCACGGGAACGGTGACGCTGCTCGAGCTGCTGCCGCCGCTGCTTCGCGGCATCAGTTTGTTTGCCAGCGCGGAAAGGCTGACGATACCGTAACCGTAAGCGTTGTCATAGCCGGTTTCGCCCGCGTCCACGGCGGTCTGGCGCAGAAGCTCCTTGAATTCGTCCACGGTCATGTCTTTGTTCCGCTGCTTGGCTGCCGCCGCCATCGCTGCCACAACGGGAGAAGCGTAGGATGTGCCGTCGGCGATCTTGCAGCGTCCCGAGAGAGACAGACCGAGCAGAACAATATCGCCGCCGGGTGCGGTGACGAAGACCTTATCGTTCTTCGTGGAGCTGGTGCGCACGACACCGTTTGCTTCCACCGCGCCCACGCCGATGACACCCTCGCAGGCGGCGGGATAGACATACGCATCCTCCGTTGAGTCTGCCGTGCCCGCGTTGCCCGAGGCGGCGGTGATGATGACGTTTTTGGACACGGCATAGGCAACCGCCTCGTTCAGCTCCTCCGTCTCCTTGACATCCATACTGGTGGTGATGACATCCGCGCCGTAAACATCCACGGCCTCGCGAATGGCGCGGGCAACCAGCTTGCTGGACGCCCCGTCCGTATCCTTGTCGGGCGCTTTGGGAGAGATTTTCAGGGGAATGATCTCGACCCGATCCAGCAAGCCCGCCACGCCGAGCGCGTTTCCTGTTTTTGCGGCAAGGATGCCCGTAACGGCGGTACCGTGCCCGTTGTTGTCGATCAGTGCGCCAGCCGGCATTTCCTTGTCGTCGTCATAGTTATAACCGTCCAGAATGCGGCTGTAATCCAGATCGCCGTGCCGTCCCGTGACGCCGCTGTCCAGCACGGCGATTTTGATGCCCACGCCGCTGAGGCCGGAGCGTTTGAACGCCTCCGCGCCGATGAGCGCGAAGCTCTGCTGCTGGAGCTTGTAATAGGTGTCGTTATACGCGAGGCCTGTGGCGCGGACGGGCTGCTCTTCAGTGATGGGTTGCGGCACACGGGAAACCAGTGCCACGCCGTACTGCTCCGCAGCCGCCTCGAGCGCGTCGCGCTTTGTCAGGCAGCCGATCGCGTAGGAACCAAGCTCCGCGAAGGCGGAGGCTGCCGCCCGCGCGGTTTCCTCGTCCGTAATTTCTTCAATCAAGGCGTCCACATGCGCGGCGGCGGAGCGCGAAAGCGCCTTTCGCGCCGCTTCCTTGATGCCCTCTGAGCTGTGGGTCGCTCCCGATACGGCGTCAACCTCCGCGGACTGCGCCTCCTTGATGGCACTGTGCAGGACGGAGGCGCTGTCGTAATAGGTAGCGGTATCCTTGCGATTGGTGCCCGTCACGGACGTGATTGCGCCGTCCGTAATCTCCACCGTCACCGTCACGGAACCTGTTCCCGCATGGCCCGTGCCCTCGTCGGTATAGGTGCCGTCCGCCCATACCACATCCCCGTCGTCGGCGGTCAGGACGGGCTCCGTATAGGCGGCGGAATAGAGGCCGGTGCAGAGGATGATACCGTCCACACCTCCGCCGTTGTTGTTCCACGCGGGACAACCTCCGCTTCCGTTGGATTCTCCAACGGCAATCAGCTCACCGTCGCGGAGCGCCAGCGCGTTGATCCAGTCGCCCGCCGTCGTGCCGTAGTTCTCCGTCCAGACCAGTTGATCCTCCGCGTCGTACTTGAGCAGAACGGCGTCCTCGCCGCCATAGCTGCCCCAGTCATAGCCCTCCGCGAGGCGGTCATCCTCGTGCATCATACCGGACTGGTTGGAAGCGATGATGTACCCGCCGTCCGGCGTGGCGAGGATCGCCTCGGGTCGGCTGTCATTGTCGTTGATCGTGCCGAAGCTCGTCGCGTGGACCAGCTCGCCGTCGGCGCTGTAGTGTACGGCAAGCGTGTCCTTCACGCCCGTGACCTGCCAATTCTCATCGGTGTCGGCGTCGGCGGTGGACGTGCCGGTCACAGCCACGGAATCGTCGGTGAGCACGACGATGCCGCTGTATTCCGCCTTGATGTACTCCGCCGCGTCGGTGGGAACCACGCTTTGCGCCTCGCGTCCGGCGGAACGGTGCCACAAAAGCGAGCCGTCCGCGCCGTTCAGCTTGGCAATCACCGCGTTTTGCGCGTTCTTCGCAATGGCATCATAGCCGACGAGGTAGATATTGTCCTGACTGTCCACCGCGATGTCCTCCAGCCGCTCGGACGGGCTGGAAATGTTGTTCGCGTTTTCGGAAACGCTGTAATTGTGAAGCGCCGTGTATTGCAGATTCCCATCCTTGTCAAATTTCACGACGATGCTGTCCGAGCCGCTGGACGCAACGCGGTTGGGAATCTCATCGTTCGTGCCGTCCTGCGGCTCCCAGAGCTGCGTGAGCGGCGCATAATTCACCCGATCCGTAGAGCTGGTGAGGTAACCGGACTTGCTGGCAGACCAGCCCGCCGCCACAAAGCCGCCATCGCTTGTTGCGGCGACGCCGTAGCCCTGGTCACCCGCTGTGCCGCCGATGCGGTAGTCCGTATAAACATCGGGATCGTTCGGGTCGATGACCAGCAGATACCAGCTCACGCCCTTGATGGTTTTGTCCTCCGAGTTGAAGGACTGCCTCCCCAACGCAACAATCCTGCCGTCGTTCAGCACGTCGATGCTCTCGAACACATCGACGCCGTCCGTCGCGTATGCCTTGGCCCACTCCAGCTCATGGACGGCGTTGAACTTCATCAGGATCGCGTCGTTGTAGTTGGCGTTGCCGACGTGCTTCCATTCCGGCGAGTCGCTGTCGCCGAAGGAGTAGCCCATGGCGACAAAACCGCCATCCTTCGTGAATGCGACGCCGTGCAGCGCGTCCGTCTTCTCGCCGCCGTAGTTCTTTGAGCTTTGGAACACCGGCGCGGCATCCTCTGCCGACGCCGACGCCAGCGCCGATTTCACCGCTTCGCGAATGCCTTCGCAGCTGTGGGTCGCGCCGGAAACTGCGTCAACCTCCGCGGAATTGGCGGCAACGATGCTGTCCAGCATGGTTTTCGCCTTCTCCCAAAATACCTTTGTCTCCTTCTGATAGACGGTTTCAATCGCGGCAATGCCTCCATTCTGAACCGTCACGCTCAGCTTGATGTCCCCATCATAGCCCTTGCCGACGCCGGTGTATGTCCCGTCCCGGTAGAATGCCGCGCGCACGGAAAACGGCAACATCCCCAACATCAGAACAATCGCCAGTGCTGTGGCAAAAAGGCGCTTTGTTATTTGCTTGTTCATAGATCCTCCCTCAAATTTTTTTATTTGCACGACCACGAGGGTCGGACAAACCACAATCATGCTCCCGCCACGCCTTGTGAGCTCCGGCTAACAGCAGGCTGCTTTCCGGCAAAGCAACAGAAGCTCTGCGGCAGATTGTTAGTTTTTGCTAACAGCTAATCAGTAAAAAAAGGACTGTGAAAGCCCGGGTTCATCAAACACTTTGATATTTTTGGGTATGATAACACAAGCTCCGGCAAAATGCAACACACAACTTGCCAGTCGCGACAATTTTTGTTAGCCGAAGGAAACTCTTGACAGCGCTCACGAGTTAGCATATACTAACCGCGATGAAATACAATATGGCACTTTGTAAGGATGGGAGGCGGCATGAAGAAGCAGTTGATCCGCGCGCTGTTGTGCGCGCTGTTGCTTGGCGGGATACTTGTCGGCAAGCCGTCGGCCCTCTCGGCGGAGCAGGTTGCCATGGACGGAGACTATACGTCCTCCGGCGAGGTAGATGTGGACGGGGGCTCCGGCTGGTCGTTTGACTGGTACACGTTTTCGCTGACGCTCAAGGTCTCCGGCGGCACGATCTCCTCCATCACGCAACAATTCACACAATTCCCCGACGACACCTACAGCGACGAGTGCCAAAGCAAAGCGCTTGCTGGACTGAGGGCGGAGCTGCTGGGAAAGCCTGCCACGGTAAGCGCTGTTGATTCCTATGCGGTTGACGCCGTCAGCGGCGCGACCTTTTCCTACCACGCCCTGCGCTCTGCCGTCCTCGAGGCGCTGGCAAATGCGCCGGAGGCGGCGAACGTAACGCGCCATACCGTGACCTACGATCTGAACGGAGCGCCCGACGGAACGCTGACGGCGGAATATGCGGCGGGCGATCTTGTCGAGCCCATCGAACCCGTATGGAAGGACCATGTGTTCACGGGCTGGACGGGCGTTTCCCTGACGGACGGGAGCTTTCTCATGCCGGAACAGGACGTTACGCTGACGGCGCATTGGCTCAATACCGTTACCATTGGCGCGGGCGGCAGCAAGACCATCGTGCGGCGGGAGGGCGGCTATGCGCTGCGCGCGACGCTCGGCGGCGCGGAACTGCCACCTTCCGAGGACTGTCTGTGCCTTTGCGCGCTCTACGACGGTGCGGGCAGAGTGATTCTCGTCCGCTCCGCCGCCGTCACGGAGGGCAAGCCGTCATACGCCGATTTCGTGCTGGACGAGGTACAGACCGGGTGGCGCGCCAAGGTCTTTCTGCTGCAGGAGGATGACGGTCTGCCGCTGGTGCGGTCTGCGGAGCTGCGCTTTGCCGATGCTTTCCCCGACGGGGTGTACTCCGGCAGCGCCCAATGCCTGTCCGACTATATCAACTATTTGGTCGATGTTGAAGTAACGGTGACGGACGGGGTCATCACCGGCCTCACGGATAAAACGCTGCGCACACCGATGTCAACGAGGGACAGGGAATGCTACGCGGCGGCGTGGGAGGATTTATATGGGCGTATCCTGTCCGGCAAGTATGCTGCGGACGGCTTTGAAGCGGTAGACGCGGTCTCCGGCGCAACAATCTCCTCCAATGGGATCAACGCCGCCGTCTGCGACGCTGTGAGCGAGCAGCGCGTTCCCATGGAGCCGGATGATGCGGAGGTGTACGCCCCGGAGGGTATATCGCTCTACGCGCGCGCCTATCCCGTTGTCAAGGTCAAGGACGGAACAATCACTGACATCCGCGTCGTCCCCGCGCGTGACAGCGACGGAGAGGCGCTCTCGGCGTTTGCCGCGCAGATACGGGAGCAGCAGTCCGTCAATCTTCCCCTTCCTTCGCTCATTCAGGACGACGCCTACAGCGTGGCAAGCCTGATCGACCAGCTTTTATACGGAAAAGGGGTGCTGAACGATGGGTGAAAAAACCATGACGAGGCGCGCATTTCTCCGCGACAGCGCCGCTCTGCTGCTGGGAACCGCCGCCGTCTGCGTATTCGAGAGGGCGCTTCCGCCTGACGCCGCGCTCGCCTTAGAAAACAGCGGCACGGACATGAGCCTTTCCATCGTGCGCGACACCGACAAGTGTATCGCCTGCGGAAAGTGCGTGGAAATCTGCTCCGAGCGGCAGGGACTGAACATTCTGGAGCTGAGCAAACGGTCGGACGGCAAAACCGTTTCCTCTCTGAAAAACGCCTCATCACTGGCGGACAGCCGATGCATCGGCTGCGGGCAATGCGCGCGCCACTGTCCCAGCGGCGCGATCTCGGTGCGGGACGGTCTGGGCTCGGTCAACGCAGCGCTGAACGACAGCCGCTACCGGGCGATTGTGTGGCAATTCGCCCCCTCCGCCCAGCATGTCGTCAGCGAGGAGTTCCATATGCTCGCGGGAACGGACGTATGCGGAAAGCTCGCCGCCGCCGTCCGCGTGGTCGATGAGAGAAGCATGGCGGTCAGCACGGACTTCGGCGCGGACATCACCATCATGGAGGAGGCAACGGAACTGGTCAGCCGTCTACAGGAGGAAGCGTGGCAAAAGCCGTTGATGACCTCCTGCTGTCCGGGATGGGTCAACTATGTCGAGCTGAACCATCCCGAGTTGATCCCGCATCTTTCGTCCTGCAAGTCGCCCATGGAAATGCTGGGCGCTTTGGTCAAGACGCAGATCCCGCAAAGGCTGGGCATTGCTGCCGAAGACATCTTCCATATCGCCGTCATGCCCTGCACAGCGAAGAAATACGAGCGCGCCCGCCCTGAGATGCTGACGGACGGCGTCCCCTCGGTGGACGCGGTGCTGACGGTGACGGAGTTCAAGAAGCTGCTTGAGCTCCACAATATCGACCTGTCAGCGTTAGAGGATGAGCCTTACAATGATATGTTTGCCGGAACCAGCGGCGCGGGGCGCATCTTCGGGGCTTCGGGCGGCGTCTGTGAGGCGGCGCTGCGCACCGCGTATTACCTGCTGACCGGCAGCGAGCCGCCGCAGGTGGAGTTTATCGCGCTGCGCGGCAACGAGGACGTCAAAGAGTCCGAAATCACAATCGGAGACCGCACCGTCCGTGTCTGCGTGGTCAACGGTATTGCAAACGTGAAGGGGATTGTGGAGGCGGTCAAGGCGGGAAGCTGCGCGTATGACTTCGTCGAGGTCATGACGTGTCGGGGTGGTTGCTCCGGCGGCGGCGGAACGCCCGCGCTCTTCGGAGACGTCGGCGTCCGTCACAGAGGGCTGTACCGCTACGACAATAGCGCCTCCGTGCGCTCCAGCCACAACAATGCGACGCTGTCCAGACTGTATGAGGACTATCTCGGCTCGCCCTGCTCCGAGCTGGCTGAGGAACTGCTCCACACCACCTACGATGAACACAGGGGGACGCTATGAAGATCGGACTGGGAGAGCTGCTGGTCGTATTTGCAGTGGCACTCGTTGTGATCGGGCCGGATAAACTGCCCGACTTCGCCCGCAAGTGCGGAAAATCGCTCGCACTGTTTCGAAAAGCCTATCGGGATGCGGCGGAGGAACTGACAGGCGAAGAGAGCGGGAAAGGAGATGACGCTTGATGAGGATTGGAGCACCTGAACTGCTGCTGACGTTGCTGATTGTCGTGATTCTGTTCGGACCGAGCCAAATTCCGAAGCTGGGAAAGCTGTTCGGAACGGGTATCAAAGGCTTTCGGGATGGTCTGAGCGGAGGTGATTCAGAGGCTGGAACCAATGACGACACAGAAGAATGCAAGTAACGCCGACGGGGAAATGAGCGTCGCCGCGCACCTGCGAGAGCTGCGGCGACGCCTTCTCACCTATCTCGGCGCGCTGGCGGTCTGTCTGCTCTTCGGGCTTCGCTATGCGCCGGAGCTGACGCGGCGGCTGCTGTCGCTCGGCGAAGCGTATTCCTACCGCTTTGTTTACCTCTCGCCGGAGGAGTTGCTGCTGGAATACCTCCGCATCAGTCTTGCCGCCTCGTTCTGTGTGACGCTGCCTGGATTGCTGTATGAGATCTGGATGTTTCTGCGTCCGGGGCTGAGGCGCGACGAACGGCTGGCGGTGCTGGTGGCGATGCTCTCTGGTACTCTTTGCGCGGCGCTGGGCGCGGCGTTTGCCTATCGAATCATGACGCCCTTCGTTCTGCGCTTTCTCTTTTCCCTGAGCGACGGAATCGGCGTCGCATCCTCGGTGTCGGTACGGAGCTATCTTTCGTTCCTGCTCACGCAGCTCGCGGTCTTCGCGGCGGTGTTTGAGCTGCCGGTCATTCTGGCAATACTGACATGGTTCGGACTTGTCCGCGCGAAGACCCTGCGGCGCTTGCGCAAGCCAATCATCGTGCTGTGCTTTCTGCTCGCAGCGATCATCACGCCGCCCGACCCCTTTTCGCAGATCATGGTCGCCGTGCCGCTGCTGCTGCTCTTTGAGCTGAGCATCGCGCTCTGCTCGCTGCTGGAAAAGCGTCACGGCAAAATGAAATCGAGCAGGAGAGGCTGAGTAAGCCCCGTCCTCTCACACGTACCGTTCCGTACACGGCGGTTCAGCCGAATACGTGCAACGACCATGGCGATTTGCACCCGCCATGGTCGTTTCCGTTTTGTCCGCCGGTTTTTCCATCCTCAGGGCTGCCGCTGCATCTGCTGCTTCATCAGCTCGTGCTCGCGCACGACCTCCTGCATCAGGTCGCAGAGCGTCCAGTCCCGGTTGTGCTCCGTCAGCACCGCCTTATAGGGCACGGACACACCCGCGCGCCGCATGGCGGCAAGCAGGCGGTCAAGCTGACGCTCCCCGAGGCCGCAGAGCAGCATGAACGACTCCTGCGGCGGCGGCTCCGGCGCGGGCGCATCGTGCACGGCGGCGTTCGTGGACACCAGCCGCGCCACGCGCTCCCCCGCCTGCGCCTCGCCCACGGTCACGGTGAACAGCTTCTGCGCCAGCAGCACGCCGCGCAGTGCGCGCCCCGTCTCCGTGTCGCTGTCCAGATGATACAACAGCACCTTCGAGCGCATATCCGTCCCTCCTCAGCGTCTCTTTTTTTCCTTGCGCAGCCGTTTGGCGTGGCGCTTGCGCGCGCGCAGCACACCCAGCGTCGTGCTGACGCCGACGGCAAAGCGCAGCAGGTCGCGCGCGCCCACGTCCGCAAACACGCCGACGCCCTGATGCTCCGCCGCCGCGTGCAGGCGCTTTCCGTCCTTTTCGCTTTTCTCCGCCCAAAGCCTCATTTCGCATCCCCCTCAGAAGTCGCGCCCGTCCAGCGCCGCAAGTCCGAAGCGCACCGCGCGCTCAATGCGCGCGCGTCCCGCCTCGTCGGACGTCTCATACGCCTCGCGCAGCACACGCAAAAACGCACCGCGCAGCGAGTCCTCCTGCGCGCGCGCCCAGACGTCCTCCCGGATGCGTGTCTCGTCGCGCAGCTCCAGTGAGAAGCAGTCCGGGGCGAAGCGCTCCCGTATTGATTTTATGTCAACTCCTCGCTCGTCCGTCTCGCCCGTGAAGACCACGCGGAAGAGGTCGCTTGCCGCCGTCTCGGGCAGCGCCGCCTCCAGCGCGCGCTCGGGCGTCGTGTCCGTCACGTCCACGCGCAGGCTGCGATAGCGGCGGCGGGCAAAGGGCACAAAGCGGACCTCCGCCCTTCCCGCCTCCAGCGTTCCGACCAGCACGCCCCGCTCGTCCGTCTCGTCAAAGCCGCGTCCCTCGGGACAGCCCGCGTAGGCACAGAGGGTGCGTCCGAAGCGCTTCGCACCGTCAAAGCGGTGCACGTGTCCCAGCGCGAGATAGTCAAGGCCCGAGGCGGCAATCTCCTCCGGCGTGAGCGGGTTGTAGCGCGCCTCGGCGGCGTTCAGGTCGCCGTGGAGCACCATCACATGCGCAAGACCGTCCTCCGCCGCGGCAAAGCCCGCCAAAAGGCTGCTGTCCTGCGCGGCGGCGGTGAACGCCGCGCCGTAGACCGCGCAGCCCAGCTCCGGCAGCACCACGCGCTCTATCTCGCGCGTGCGGAAGATATGCACGTTCTCCGGCCAGGTCATGGTGGCATAGGGCGAGCGCGCGCTGTAATAATCGTGGTTGCCCGGGGCGATGAACACCTGCGCGCGCATGCTGCCCAGCGCGTCGCCGAGCGCCTCCAGCGTGTCGCGGTAAATCGTCGCCCCGTCGAAGAGGTCCCCCGCAAGGAGGACGAGCGCGATGTCATTCTGGTTTACATAATTCGCAAGGCGCTCCGGCAGACGCCGGACCTCGCGGCGGCGCTGCTGCGCGCGGGGCGCATCGAGCGCGGCAAAGGGACTGTCGAGGTGAAAATCCGCCGCATGAAGAAATCGAATCGCCATCTGTGCCCTACACCGTTTCGTCCTTCGGCTTGCACACGTCCACCCAGCCGGAAAAGCCGGAGGCGCAGCGCGCCAGTTCGTCACAGGTCATCTCAATGGCGCTGTTGGCGCTGCCCGCGGCGGGAAAGACCGTCGCAAAGCGGCGCAGGGACTCGTCGAGATAGACGGCGACACCCTCCGGCAGGGCAAAGGGGCATACGCCGCCCGGGTCGTGACCAAGCATGTCGTGCGCCTGGGCAAAGGTCAGGAATTTCGGCTTTGCGCCGAACCTCGCCTTGAATTTGCTGCTGTTGATTTTCCGGTCTCCGGCGGTCACGACCAGAATCGCCTTCTCACCGAGCAGGAAGCCCATGCTCTTGGCAATGCGCGCGCCGTCGACGCCGAGGGCGATTGCCGCCAGCTCCACCGTCGCGCTGGACAGCTCGAGCTCGCGGATGCGCTCCGCCATACCGAGGGGCTGCAGCTCCTCCCGCACCTTTTCAATTGACATAACTATTATTTCTCCCAGTTATCGTTATCTGATATCCACCCGCTCGACCGCCGTGCAGAGCCCCGTCTCGTCGTCGAGGGTAAAGATTGCCCCCTGCAGCTTGCACGCTCCCTCCGCCGGACGGTAGCGTCCGGGCAGTCCGCCGAGGAAGCCCTCCACCGACTGCTTCGGCTCAACGCCGATGACGCCGCGCACGGGGCCCGTCATGCCGAGGTCGCTGATG
>JAILRK010000016.1 GCA_024698225.1 Oscillospiraceae bacterium
CCTCTTTGCCCCAGCAGCAGCATTGCCCGCTCCCGGCTTCCGGGAACGCTGCCCAGCGCGGACTCAAACGCGCGGAGGATTTCTTCCCGCCCCACAAGATTCCGCGGACGATTCCCGAACGAGGGAACAAATACCGTATCCCGCATCAAGCTCACTCCTTTGGTTTTTATGTTTTTCTTATTCTTTTTATCTATTCTTATCATTTTGTTCTATTATACGCATTTCGGACGGGCAAGTCAAGGGGGCGGCGTTTGGCAATTGGGACGGCTCTAATGTGTTGACATTCTAACCTGAACGTGTTACAATCTCGCTGGAATGAAAAAATGGTTTGCCCATTTTTGCGGAGCGCGATTGCACGTGGTGTGATTGTGCTCTATTTTTATATGATAGCGATGACGGCATTGGGGGAAGACCTGTATCACAATGCAAAGAAAGAACCGTCCCCAATGACAAATTGACAAATTAGAAAGGAGCACACCATGGTCAACCAAGTCAAAACCGTCGGCATTGTGAGTCTGTCGAGCGGCATCATCGGGGAGCCGTTTGTGCGCTATGAGGTGGACATCGGGCTGCGCAGGCTGGCGGAATTCGGGCTGCGGGTGAAGTTTCTGCCGAACGCATGCAAGGGGCTGGACGCGCTCAAAGCGCAGCCGGAGCTGCGGGCGCAGGACCTGCTGCAGGCGTTCCGCGACCCGGAGATCGACATGATTCTCTGCGCCATCGGCGGGGACGACACCTACCGTCTGTTGCCCTGGCTGTTCGACCACGGCGAGCTGGCGGAGGCGGTGCGCGACAAAATCTTCCTCGGCTTTTCCGACACGACGCTCAACCACCTCATGCTGCACAAGGTCGGGCTGCGCACGTTCTACGGGCAGGCGTTCCTCTCGGACCTCTGCGAGCTGTCGGCGGAGATGCACCCCTACACCCGAAAATACTTTCAGGAGCTGATTGCCACCGGGACCATCCGCGAGGTCACGCCCAGCGAGCTGTGGTATGAGGAGCGGACGACCTTCTCGCCGGAGCAGGTCGGCACACCCGCGGTTGCGCACCCGGACCACGGGTTTGAGCTGCTGCAGGGTCCGCCGCGCTTTTCGGGCAAGATTCTGGGCGGCTGCATCGACTCGCTGTACGACTTCTTTGATGGGGAGCGCTACGCCGACATGCCGGCGCTGTGCAGCAAGTACGCGCTGTTTCCCCCGGCGGAGGACTGGAAGGGGCGCATCCTGCTGCTGGAGTCCAGCGAGGAGAAGCCCGCGCCCGCGAAGTACCGCAGGGCGCTGGAGCACCTGAAGGGGACGGGCGTGTTCGACGCGGTGTCCGGCGTGCTGATTGGCAAGCCCATGGACGAGGCATACGCGCAGGAGTACAAAAAGCTGCTCGTCGAGGTGATTGACCGCCCGACGCTGCCGATAGTGTGCAACCTGAACGTCGGCCACGCCATGCCCCGCTGCATCCTCCCCTTCGGCGTCGAGGCGGAGGTGGACGCGCAGGCGCAGCGCATCCGCTTCGCTCGCTGAACGGAGGTTGTCAGAAAGAACCGTCCCCGGTGACAAGCCAATGGATTAATACTGATTTCAAATCAAAACCGTGCAAAAGCACCCTGCCCCGACGGACAAACGGTCGGAGCAGGGTGCTTTGAAGATTCAGGGACGCGCCGGGATTACTTTTTTCCGCTGCGGCGGTTGTTGAGATAGCGAATCAGGTACATGCACGCCAGCAGCAGGAAGAGATAGGCGAGTACGCGGAACACGCCCACGTCGACGAGATAGGTCGCGCCGAGATAGAGCAGTCCGCCCATGCCCCACACGAGGGCATTCGCAAGATTCGAGCGGTTGTTCATGTTATGATTTTTTGCGCTGCATCAGGAACTTCGGCCCGCGCTCCCACTTTTTGAGGTTCACCAGCAGCAGGGCGGCGGCAACGGCAATGCCAATCACGTCGGTCAGCGTGCCGGGGATGAACATCAGCATACCGGCGGCGATGAAGACCACACGCTCAAACCAGTTCAGCCGCCAGAACAGCCAGCCCTGGAAGCCGGAGGAGATGATGGACACGCCGATGAAGGCGGAGAGGAACACCGTGATGACCTCGACAAAGCTGCCCTGCATCATCATGGCGGGGCTGTAGCAGAAGGCGAAGGGCACGATGAAGCCCGCAAAGCCCAGCTTGCACGCCTCGACCGCGGTTGCCATCGGACTGCACTTGGCAATGCCCGCGCCGGCGTAGGCGGCAAGCGCCACCGGCGGCGTAATGGCGGAGAGGCAGGCGAAATAGAACACGAACAGGTGCGCCGTCAGCGGCGTAAGCCCCAGCTTAATCAGCGAGGGGGCGAGAATCGACGCGGCGATGACGTAGGCCGCCGTAGTCGGCAGACCCATGCCGAGGATGATGCAGGTGATGGCGGTGAACACGAGGGACGGGAACACCAGACCGTGCGCAAGCTGAATCATCATATCGCCGAAGATGACGCCGATGCCGGTCAGCGACACCATGCCGACCACACAGCCGGCACAGGCGCAGCCGATGACGATGGACATGGCGGAGAAACCGGACTTGACCATCGCGCCGGGGATGTCCTT
Source organism: Oscillospiraceae bacterium (assembly GCA_024698225.1). Lineage (GTDB taxonomy): Bacteria > Bacillota > Clostridia > Oscillospirales > Oscillospiraceae > Hominicoprocola. The sequence goes on from JAILRK010000016.1 coordinate 2,580, forward strand.
AATCGTGAAGCGCTTCTTTTTGTCAAAGAGCATCACGACGGGGACGGACACGGTTGCCCAAAGGGCGGCATAGAGCGGGGAGTACTGAACCACCAGCAGCAGGACAATCAGCACGCTGAGAATCAGCAGATAAATCCAGCCGTCCTTCAGGACGTCCTTCGTCTTGGGGATGTCCTTTTCGTCCATCATCGTGATGTCAATCAACTCGGACTGGGTGATGACCGCCACCGCGCAGCCCCAGTAGTAGAGGAGCGCGGGGATGACCGCCGCGATGACGATGGCGATGTATTTCTGCTCCGTGAACGCGACCATCAGGAACGCGCCGGAGCCCATGACGGGCGGCAGAATCTGACCGCCGGTGGAGGCGACGGATTCCACGCCGCCTGCGAATTGGGGCTTGTAGCCGCGGGATTTCATCAGGGGGATGGTGAACGTGCCCGTGCCGACGACATTGGCGACGGCGGAGCCGTTGATGGAGCCCATGAGACCCGAGGCGACGACCGCGGAAAGCGCGGGACCGGACTTGATTTTGCCGGTCAGCGAGATTGCGATGTTGTTGATGAAGTCCGAGCAGCCGGAGGCCTCGAGGAAGGCGCCGAACATGACGAACATGAAGATGACCGACGCGGAGACGCTCATCGTCGTGCCGAACAGTCCGTCGAGGTCGGTTGCGAGGAACTTGCAGATGCGCTCAAGGGAGTAGCCGCGGTGCGCAATCGCAAGCGGCAGATGCGG
>JAILRK010000030.1 GCA_024698225.1 Oscillospiraceae bacterium
GACGTGTGCAGGAAGCTCGAGGCGCACTACCGCGACATGCAGGACATGGAGTTCACGATCGAGAACAAGAAGCTCTTCATGCTCCAGACGCGCAACGGCAAGCGCACCGCGCGCGCCGCCCTGAAGATCGCGTGCGACCTCGTCGACGAAGGCGTCCGCACCGAGCAGGAGGCGGTCCTCATGATCGACCCGCGCAACCTCGACACGCTCCTGCACCCGCAGTTCGACGCCGCCTCCCTGAAGAAGGGCAAGGTCGTCGGCAAGGGCCTCCCGGCCTCCCCGGGCGCCGCCTGCGGCAAGATCGTCTTCACGGCGAACGACGCCAAGGCGTGGCACGAGCGCGGCGAAAAGGTCGTCCTCGTCCGCCTCGAAACCTCCCCCGAGGACATCGAGGGGATGAAGGCCGCCGAAGGCATCCTCACCGTCCGCGGCGGCATGACGAGCCACGCCGCCGTCGTCGCCCGCGGCATGGGCGAATGCTGCGTCTCGGGCTGCATCGAGATCGCGATGGACGAGGAGAAGAAGAAGTTCGTCCTCGGGGGCAAGACCTTCAAGGAAGGCGACTGGCTCTCCATCGACGGCTCGACGGGCAACATCTACGACGGCGCGATCCCGACGGTGGACGCCTCCATCGGCGGCGAGTTCGGCCGCGTGATGGGCTGGGCGGACAAGTTCCGCCGTCTGGGCGTGCGCACCAACGCCGACACCCCCGCCGACGCCGTGCAGGCGATGCGCTTTGGCGCGGAGGGCATCGGCCTCTGCCGCACCGAGCACATGTTCTTCGCCGAGGAGCGCATCCCCGCCATCCGCGAGATGATTTGCGCCGACACCACCGAGCAGCGCGAGAAGGCGCTTGAGCGTCTGGAGCCGATGCAGCAGAGCGACTTCGAGGCGATGTACACCGCGCTCGAGGGCAAGCCCATGACCATCCGCTTCCTCGACCCGCCGCTGCACGAGTTCCTGCCCACCGACGAGGAGGACATCCAGCAGCTCGCCTGGGATATGGACAAGACCGTCGAGGACATCAAGCTCATCATTGCCCGCCTGCACGAGTTCAACCCGATGATGGGTCACCGCGGCTGCCGTCTCGCCGTCACCTATCCCGAGATTGCCGCGATGCAGACCCGCGCGGTCATCAAGGCGGCGCTCAACGTGCGCGCCCAGCATCCCGGCTGGGACATCGTGCCCGAGATTATGATTCCGCTGGTCGGCGAGGTCCGCGAGCTCAAGTACGTCAAGGACGTCGTCGTCAAGGTCGCGGACGAGCTGATTGCCAACATGCAGTCCACCATGAAGTACAAGGTCGGCACCATGATTGAGATTCCGCGTGCCGCGCTGACCGCCGACGCGATTGCCAAGGAAGCGGACTTCTTCTCCTTCGGCACCAACGACCTCACCCAGATGACCTTCGGCTTCAGCCGTGACGACGCGAACAAGTTCCTCAACGCCTACTATGAGCGCAAGGTCTACGAGTTCGACCCGTTCGGCAAGCTGGACCAGACCGGCGTGGGCAAGCTGGTCGACATGGCCTGCAAGCTCGGCCGCGCGGCGAACCCCGACCTGCACTGCGGCGTCTGCGGCGAGCACGGCGGCGACCCCTCCTCCGTGGAGTTCTTCCACAAGGTCGGCCTCGACTACGTCTCCTGCTCCCCGTTCCGCGTCCCCATCGCACGTCTCGCCGCCGCGCAGGCCGCGATCAAAGACGAGCAGTAAGCCCGACGCAGCAACTCTGACAGCAGCATCACACAGCCCCCGGCTCCGTTTGGAGCCGGGGGCTGTGTCGTTGTGTGCGAAAAACGACCATTGGGCATTTTCCCATTGCTTCACAGGCCGGAATCGACTATAATAATGGCAGAGAGGAGCTGATACAGCCATGAGCGATATTCAGATGCTCCAACGCCTTGTCCGTCCAATCGCCCTGCGGCACGGCGTTGAGCGGGTCTATCTGTTCGGCTCGCGCGCCAGAGGCGAAGCGCGGAGCGACAGCGACTACGACTTTCTGATTTCCAAGGGCAAGGTAACCTCACTGTTGCGCATGGCGTCGTTCTGGAGCGACATGGAAGACGCGCTTCATGCGCCGGTGGACGTCGTAACGGACACCTCCAACGACGCCGCCTTAATTGCTGAGGCAAGAAAGGACGGAATACTGATTTATGAACAGGCGTGACGAGACCATTCTTGACAAAATGCTTGGCTATTGCGCCGAGGTGGAAGCAGCGCACCAATATTTTCGGGATGACATGACGCTCTTCCTGAATCCTGCTGATGGAGCAATCTACCGCAACGCCGTTTCTATGCCAATTCTGCAAATCGGAGAGCTTGCAAAAAACCTCTCCGAGGAATACCGCGCCGAGAACAAGGCTATCCCGTGGAGATACATCATTCGCACGCGTGACCTGTTTGCGCACCACTACGGTGCCGTCGATTACGAGCAGCTGTGGGACACCTCACACGGGGATATAGCCGATTTGCGCGCATGGCTCACACGGGCAAAGCAGGGCTGATTCCGTCTCCCGCTTTGTCCGCAACCGCCCGGACCGCGCCTACGAACGAGCAGCAAATCCGACACCATCACACAGCCCCCGGCTCCGTTTGGGAGCCGAGGGCTGCTATCTTTTCTCATCTCAAAATTTGTCAAACAGAACCGTCCCCGGTGACAATCACGGCGCCGTTTCCGTTACAATCTCGCCCGTCCAGTCATTGATGCCGCCGAACTCATAGACGTTTGTGTATCCCATGTCAAACAGCTTCTGCGCCGCCTGTTTCGACCGGTTCCCGCTCCGGCAGTAGACAAGAATCATCTGATTCAGGTCGGGCAGTTCCTCCGGCTGCTCTGCATCAATGCTTTCGTTTGGGATGAGAATCGCCCCCGGAATATGTCCGGCGTCGTATTCGTCCTGTCGGCGCACGTCCACGAGCGCGTAGCCGTCGTTCGTTTCCATCAGCTCTCTGGCCTTGTCCTGGCTGATTTGCGTGTAGGAATTCTCCATGCCGTCTCCGTCCGCCACCTGCACGACCGACGCGCAGCCGGTCAGCAGCAGGCAGGTCATCAGGAGTATCATCCACAGTCGTTTCATTTGTCGCTCCTCCCCTCGCTCCGGCAGGCGGCGCTTCATGGCGCAGCCTCTGCCTGACTCACAGCTCAGATTATATCCGAACGTCGGAAGAAAGGCAAGCGCAACACAGGGGAGCGCTTCTCCGCGCGACGCAGTGATTCTGTTTGTCTGTCAAACTTGCCGCACGAGGCTTGCCCGCGGCGGCACGACCGTCAGGTCTGTTTGTCGTTCTTCCGATACTTGTCCATTTCCTCCAGCACGCGCTTTGCCCGCCGCGCGGCAATCTCGTGACGCCATGGCAGAGTGAACAGATTCATGTCATTTGACTTGTCCCGGTTGCAGCTCGGATGTGCGGGGAAGTAGTTTTCGATATAGTCCGGTTTGTTCAGGTCGAAGCCGGTCTCCTGCAGATAGTCCAGATACGGCTGCAATTCGGGCGTGGGCTGCCATTTCGTCGGAAGAATGTGGTCCACCTGAAATTCCTCAAAATTCGCGAGCGGCTGTTTGCAATAGGGGCAGGTGCGGCGATATACCTCATAGATTGCACGGCGAAGCGCGGGGTCGCTTTTGTTGCAGCGATGATACGTCCGTTTCGGGATGTCGAGAACAATGGTATTGCTATTGACCGATAATTCATGCAAATCCCATTCGGTAAACGAATTTCCAAGCAGCTCGGCAGGGCTGCGAAGCTCACCGGAATCGGTGTCGACCATTCTGCCCTCCTGAAGGGCGCGCAGCAGCCTTGGCAGCGCAAACGTGTTCTCCCCGTCCACAATGAACTCCTTCGCCGTCAAGCCGAGCGCATCGTTGACCGCGGCGAGTTCTGTTCTCAACAGAGCGAAAAAGTCATAGGCAGGGTCGTCGCGGGAATAGACGTCAACGTCCAGCGCCTCATCGTCGTCGTTCATCCGCACCACGGCGCGATAGCGCTCCATGCCGTCCACCACCATTCCGCGCAGCCACGCGGCGGAAAGCGTGAGCTTTCTTTGCAGACAGCGAATCATCAGCCGGTGCACCACGCTGTCCGGAAGATAGCTGTACTTCAGACGGTAGGCGATGTGCCGGGTGAACTTCGCATCCCGCGGGACCTCCGGGGAATCCGTGCCGCACAGCGCCGGGAAGAATATCGTATTCTCATCCACGGCATAGCAAAGCTCGTGCAGGGCGGCAATGTCCAGAATATAGGGAACGTGTTCCGGGGCGTAACGAATCTCCGGCACAGTGCGGCGATATTCATGTCCCTTGACCCACTCCGGTGCCCGGTTGGTCAGCATCTGTTCAATCGCCTTCACGGGAATGCGTCCCTCCGTCGCGTATGCCCTGCCCTCCTCGATGACCGCATAGAGCGCGTTGGTGAGCCAGATGGGTTTGAGAAGCCGGTAGCCCAGCACCTCCCGGCGCGCACGGTCCCGGTGGTAGCTGAAGCAGATGCCCAGGTTGTTGAAGAATGTCAGGATGCCCGCCTCATTGCCGTCCTCAATGTTGTGCCTCCGGCAGAGGGCAAAGTAGTCTTCCTTGGTCAGGATGTCCTTTGTTTTCTGCACCGCGCGGATTGCGTGCTGCAGCGCGTCCCACTTTTCATTGATGGTGCGGGTGCAGCCCTCGGAGTCGGCGGCAAGGCGAATGAGCCGCTCCATAAACGACTGTCGGAAAACATCGGTTTCGGCATTCTTCGCGGAGCAGTAGACCACGTCCTTGATGTTCGGAAAGTCTGTGCAAAGGCGTTTCTCGTCAATGGTGCGCCTGCCGTCATCGTCATCCCAGCAGTTTACGAACAGAAGCACGGGGCAGCGCGGCGCAAAGGCGGCAACGTTCCGA
>JAILRK010000065.1 GCA_024698225.1 Oscillospiraceae bacterium
GCCCCATAGGCGGTCAGTTTTTCGATAGTCAGCATGGCAGTGTCACTCCTGTCTGTATAAGATGATTGGTTTCGACATATTTCTCAAGCTCGCGTGCAGGCACCGGCTTGGAGAAGTAGTAGCCCTGAATGATGTGAAAGCCCATGTGCTTGAGCGCGGAGAGCTGCTCTTCCGTCTCTACGCCCTCGGCAACCAGATGTACCTTCAGGTTTTTGGCAATGTCGGCAACGATGCCGATGATTTTCAGCGTTTTGTCGTTTTTGAACATCTCGCGGACAAACTTCATGTCCAGCTTCAGCACGTCAAGCGGCATCACGGCAATCGTGTTCAGGGAGGAGTAGCCGCTGCCGAAGTCGTCAATTTCGATGGTGAAGCCCTCGCGCTTGAACGCCTCAATGGTTGCAATCGCCTGCTCCACCTCGTTGTTGTACGCCGACTCGGTGATTTCCAGATACATGTCGTCCACCGAAATGCCCTCCTCGTCGACAATCTGACGGATGGTGCTCACCAGATTCTTGTCAAACATGTCGATGCGGGAGATGTTGACGGAAACGGGGATGGAAACGCCGTATTTCTCCTTCCAGCTTCGGATTTGGCGCGCCGCCTCCCGCCAGATATAGCGGTCCACCAGGCGGATGACGCCGTCCTCTTCAAACAGGGGGATGAAGACGCCCGGGGAGATGAAGCCCAGCTCCGGGTGATTCCATCTGGCAAGCGCCTCCACGCTCGAGAGTATGTATTGGTCGCCCCTGACGTTCACCTTCGGCTGATAGTAGACCTCGAACTGCCGCTCCTCAATGGCGCGCCTGACGTCCTGCACGAGCCGCTCGCGGAACAGGGTGTTTCGCTGCGCCTCATCGTCATAGATGAGGAAGTGCTCCTTGTTGCTCGCGTTGACCGCGTCGCAGGCCTGCTTCGCGCGGTCAAGGCGCTTTTCAAAGTCCTCCTGCTTGTTCTCCGTCCGGTACACGCCAAGGTGGAATCTCAGATTGGAGATGCCGTAGCTCCGGTTCAGCTTGCCGCCAATCTCCTGCATCAGACTGCCGTAATTCTCGATGCGGTTGAGATAGAGGACGAAATAATCCGTCTGCAGCCTGCCGACGATGCCGCTGTTCTTTCGGACGACGTCCTTGAGAATCTCGGCAAAGCTGCGCATGGCATACGCACCGGCGTCATAGCCGTACAGCTCGTTGAACAAATGAAACTTGTCGATGTTCACGACGACCAGGTCGGTGGCGTCGTCCGGGTGATACCGGTCGATTTTTGCCGCGTATTCCACAAAAATGTGCGGGGTGTAGGTGTCCGTCAGCTCGTCCCGCTCCGCCGCCTGAATAATCATCCGGTCCTCGGACAGCTCAATCGAGCGGCGGACGCGCGCCTGGATGACCTCCGGCATGTCGTAGGGCTTGGTGATGAAATCGGATGCGCCCAGTTCAAGGGCGCGCAATTCATGTGCCTTTTCGCTGGTCAGAACGATGATTGGAAGCCGCTTGTAGGCCTCGTCCGCCTTGATGATGGACAGGAACTCAAACCCGCCCATAACCGGCATGTTGATGTCCAATAGAACGAGAGAGATGGGTGTGATGGATTCCCGAATCACACGCAGGGCCTCCACGCCGTTTTCGGCAGTCAGAATCTCGTAGGAGTCGGACAGTATTTCCGACAGAATCTCCGTGTTAATCCACTCGTCCTCCACAATCAGGACGGTTCGTCTGATTTGCTTGATGATGTTGTTGTTATTGCCCATTCAGATACCCCTGCAGACTTGCATGATTAGATTTGGTTGATGGAAGGGTGCGCCTCAGGTGGAATTCCGCCGGGGCGTCGCGCCGTCTTTGCGAACGATATAATAGCACATTATGATTATACTTCTTTTCGGACAAATGGCAAGTCCTAAATGGTCAAAAGGGGTGATTTTGTGCGGGGGTTTCTGTTTCGGGGCGCATTCTGCCTGAAAAACGGCGCTTTGTCCCGCTCCGGCGGGGAAAGAGGACGGCGCGCGATGTTGTTTTTTTCCCCGCGCTGTGTTACAATCCGAAAAAACGCGGCGGACGATATCTGCCGGGACGGAGCGCCGCGGATGGGCAAACGGCGCTTCGGCGTACTTGGAAAGGAGCGTGACGGCGCTTGCAGTATGTCATCTCGTTTCTGGAGGGCATCATCACCTTCATCTCCCCCTGCCTGCTGCCGATGCTCCCGATTTACGTCTCGTATTTTGCGGGGGGCGGCGAACGGACGGCAGGTCAAACGCTGAAGGGGGCACTGGGCTTTGTCACGGGCTTCACAGCGGTGTTCGTGCTCATGGGCGCGCTGGCGGGGACCGTGGGCGGCTTTCTGCGGGAATACCGGAGCATGCTGGACCTCGTGTCCGGTCTGGTCGTGATGGTGTTTGGTCTGCATTATCTGGGTGTGTTCCGGCTGAACCTGTTCAAAGGCATCCGCGGCTCCGCACGCACGGATGGCGCGGGCTTTTTCTCCGCGCTGCTGTTCGGCGTCATCTTCTCCGTCGGCTGGACGCCCTGTGTCGGGGTGTTTCTCGGCTCCGCGCTGATGCTGGCGTCTCAGCGGGCGCATGCCGCGGAGGGCATGGCGATGCTGCTGGCGTACTCCCTCGGCCTGGGGATTCCCTTCGTGCTCAGCGCCGTGCTCATCGACTATCTGAAAAGCGCGTTTCAGTGGATTAAGAGCCACTATGGAATCATCAATTTTGTCAGCGGCAGTCTGCTCGTCCTGCTCGGCGCCCTGATGGCGACGGGAACGCTGGGACGGCTGCTCGGCATGCTGGGATAAGGAGTTGCTATGAAAAACAAAACAACAGTGTTCATTCTCGCGCTGGCACTCGTTCTGCTGCTTGGCGGGGCGGGCGTGCTTTACCGCCAGCTTGGGCAGACGGTGCCGAGCGAACAGCTTTCCGTGTCCGACGCGCAGCCCCGGGAGAGCGGCGACGCCGCCGATGCCGTGCCGCAGCAGAGCGGCGAGGGCGACGCAGCCGCACCGCAGCAGAGCGGCGATGCTGCCGAAGCGGAGGCGGAACAGAGCGCCGCGCCGGAGCAGAGCGCCGCAGCGCCCGACTTCACCGTGTACGATGCGGCGGGAAACGCGGTCCGTCTGAGCGACTTTTTCGGGACGCCCATCGTGCTGAACTTCTGGGCAAGCTGGTGCGGACCCTGCCGGAGCGAGATGTCGGACTTCCACGAGAAGTATCTGGAGCTGGACGGGGCGGTGCAGTTTCTGATGATCAACATGACGGACGGTGCCAGCGAGACCGTGGAGACCGCCTCGGCGTTCATCGCGGAGCAGGGGTACACCTTCCCTGTGTTCTACGACACGTCCGCGGAGGCGGGCGCTGCCTACGGCGCGTACGCCCTGCCGACCACCTACTTCATCGACGCAAACGGCTACGCCGTTGCCATGGCCACCGGGGCAATTGACGCGGAGACCCTGCAGCGGGGCATCGACGTCATCACGCCGCAGTGAAGAGCGGAGAGGGGAGAAAGGCGCATGACACGAAGAGACCTGGACGCCGCCACGCGCAGCGTGCCGGTGGCGCTGGTCGGACCGGGCGGCATGGGGAGCAAGTACATCGCGCTGCTCACGCGCGGCGAGGTGCCGGGGCTTCGGCTCGCCGCCGTGGCGGCGGGCAGCCCCGCGTCCGCAGACAGGGCGCGGCAGCTCTGCGGCGCGGGCGTCAGCGTCTTTGAAAGCGAGGACGCGCTCTATGCCCACGCGGAGCTGTTTGAGGCGGTCATCATCACGACGCCGCACGCGCTGCACCCCGCCATGGCGGCGCGGGCACTGGCGGCGGGAAAGCACGTTCTGGTGGACAAGCCGGCGGGGGTGTCCCTGCTCGCCTGTCAGGGACTGCCCGGCGAGGCGGCGGCGTCCGGACGGGTGGCGGCGGTCATGTTCCACCAGCGTCTGTATCCGAAGCACCGGAAGCTCCGGGAGCTGCTGGACGCCGGGGTCCTTGGCAGGCTGTACCGCGTCACGATGGAGAACACGCGCTTTCTGCGCACGGCGCACTACCACGCCTCCGGCGCCTGGCGCAGCAGCTGGACCGGCGAGGGCGGCGGCGCGCTCATCAATCAGGGACAGCACCTGCTGGACCTGTGGCTGTGGCTTTTCGGCATGCCCGCATCGGTCACGGGGCACCTGCGCTTCGGCAAGTACAACGCGTTTCGGGTGGACGATGAGGCGCTGCTGTACCTTCGCTATCCCGACGGCATGACGGGCAGCTTCTTCCTCACCACCGGGGAGGGAACGTGGACGGAGCGGCTGGAGATTGCCGGCTCGAAGGGCTCCGTCACGCTGGACCGGGATACGCTGACGCTGCGGACCTATGACTGTGATTTGGACGAGTACCGGGCGCACGCAGAGGTCAACGCGCGGGAGGCGCTGCACGCCACGGAGACAACGTGGACGCTGCCGACGGAGCGCGAGACGCACCGGGACGTGCTGGAGAACTTTGCCCGCGCGATTCGCGGCGGCGCGCCGCCCGTGGCGGATGTGCGCGACGGCGTGCGGGCTGTGGAGCTGATGAACGCGGCGTATCTGTCCGCGTGGCTCGGACAGGACGTCAAACTCCCGCTCACAGACCCGGCGGTCTATGAGCGGGAGCTGGAGAAGCGCAGAGAGGAGGAACGGCGGGAATGCTGACCTATCTGGTTGTCGGCGCGGGCTATCGCGCCGCGTTCTACGGAAGAATTGCCCGCAGGTATCCGGCGCTGTTTCGCGCGGTGTATCTGTGCCGCTCGGAGGAAAAGGCGGCGCTGATGCGCGCCCGGACCGGCGCGGAGGCCGTCACCTCGGTCGCGGCGGCGGAGGCAACGCGGCCGGATTTCGTCGTCGTGGCGGTCAACAAGGCGTCCATCGCCGCCGTGACGCTGGACTGGGCGCGGCGGGGCTGGCCCGTGCTGGCGGAGACCCCGGCGGGCGCAACCGCCGCTGACCTGGCGCTGCTGCGCGAAGAGTACGGGCGGGGCGCGCGTATCGCGGTCAGCGAGCAGTACTGCCGCTATCCCATCATCGCCGCGGGTCTGCGCGCGGTGTGCGCGGGACGGCTCGGCGAGACGCAGACGGCGTATCTCTCCCTGTGCCACGATTATCACGCCGCCAGCCTGCT
>JAILRK010000208.1 GCA_024698225.1 Oscillospiraceae bacterium
CAACAAGGTCGTGGACGACGAGCCCACCGTTGTGCGGGACTTCAACCGGCGCGCGCCGTTCTGGTCGTACCGCACGGCGGCGTACAGACGGTATCTGCCCTTCGCGAACTACAAAGTGGAAATTGACGCCTATCTGGAAAGGCTGTTCTCCGGCGAGCTTGACGACGGCAACGGCGACGTTTTGGATACGCTGATTTCCGATGTGTTCCGTCAGGCGGAGCATGACCTTGCGCGGCAGCGGACCGAGCACCGCGACGTGATTGTCTCCTTTGGCATTCGTGCCACAAGCGACAAACTCGCCTTCACACGCGAGTTGGAGAAGGTCCGCGAGGCGCTGGAGCGGAACCGGCAGGAACAGGAAAGCATCCGCACGCGGCTGCGGACCAATGAATTTGTGGAGGTGTGAGTTATGCTTAGCAACAAAAATCTTTGGGTGGTCAACCGCCAGGGCGGGCTGGAGTTCGGTCTTCGCCGTGACCTGATGGAGCAGGAATACCACGCGGATTCCGTCTGGGAGCGCCCGTCGGCGGCAATCGCTGTGATGCTTCTGTGCGGCACGCTGGACTTTGTGCTCTTCAAGCAGCTCTTTGCGAGCTTCCTCTATGACCATGTTTTAATCCAGTGGTTTTCCATCACCGGCCTGTTGGTTGGCTACGATTTGGCGCCTATCTACCTTGGCATCTATGTTCGCAAGCGCAATCAGGGCTTTCGCGTTTCGACGTGGCTGATTGGTCTGCTGATTTTCGCGTTCCTGCTCGCGCTTTCCGGCAACGTCTGGCTGCGCCTTGAACTGCGGGACGTGGTCCTGCCCGCCTCCTCCGGCAGCGGTACTTCGCTGCTCGGTACCGTGGTGCAGGAGGAGGCGGCGGTAAACCCCGCGGCGCTGCCCTACGCCATCTTCGCCGCCGCGCTGCCGGTTGTGACCTCGCTGGTCAGTTTCGCCATCTCGTACATCACGTCGAATCCCCTCAAAGGCAGACTGAAGACGCTGAATGCGGCGCAGGTTGCGCTGGAGGCGTCCGCCGGACAACTGGAGGCCATCCTCGCCGAGTACGAGGAGGACCCGGACCTGACCGGGCGCCTGACAGCGGAGGATGACGAGCAGTATGAGACCGAACTCGGCATGACGCGTGAGCAGGCAGTCGCCTACTGTGACTACGTCCGCCAGCGCATCAAGGAGCGGCTCGGCGACCCCGCTGCAAGCAACGAACTCTCCAAGGACAGCCGTCAGGCGCTTCAGTCCCTGTTTGAGCGCATGGAGGAGGTGGAGGACGCAGTAAAGGCAGAGGCGGCATAGCCGCCAATTTTGAAAGGAGAAGACGAACATGAAAAAGGTGTTGTGGGTTTCGCGGCATGAGATGACCGCGGCGCAAAAGGCGGATTTGGACCGCGTCATGGGCGGCGCGGAGCTCGTTCCCATGCGGGAGACGGTGCGCGACATCGCCGTGCTGCGCCCCCTGCTGGCGGGCGTGGACGCCGTTGCCGCCGTGCTGCCGCCCGAGCTGTTGGCGGAGCTGCTGTCCATCGCCGATGGCAAGCCCGTGCTGCGCGCGGTGTCCGGCAGAGATCCGACCGGACGGATACTCACGCTGCAGGACGGCAGGCGCGAGCCGGAGTTCGCCTTCATCCATGTCTGCTGGGAGCAGGTCCTGCGCATCGAAATCTGCACCCGCAGGCTGTAAAAAAACATGCGCTATCCCTGAATTGGCGGGAGCGCATGCGGATATCACAGTAGAAACGGACAGGGAAGGAGGAATGCGAGCAATGCGAACGGCATGGATGACGCGCATGAAGCGCTGCTGCCGCTTCGGCAGATGCCGCTACTGCGGCTATGCGGGCGGCGGCTGGCCCGACAGCGGCGAGTGCCCCAGCTGCGGCGAAGTGAACTGATGCGCTTCGCACACACGCACGGAGAGGAGGTGATACCCTCGAAATGACCCCGCGGTGACACTACAACAAAAAATCAGCGGCAGTGCCGCGCTATGGAGGAATGACGCTATGAAACAGTATCTGAATAAGACCCTTGCCCTCGCGCTTGTGCTTCTGTTCGTTCTGACCGGCTGCGGTCCTGCCGAAACGACCACCCCGCCCGCGGCAGTTGCCATTGTAATCGCCAACCACAGCTGCGGCTGCGCGCCGAACCTCGCCAACCCCGTGCTGTTTGAGAAGATCACGGAGGCGGTTGAAAGCGAGGGCTTCGTCTCTGTCATCAACGCGGACGGCGACCCGAAAATCATCGCAATGCTCAACTTTGAGTTGGACGACCGCTACCGCAATGCGGACCCGATGCGTCTTGCGCAGGACGCCAAAAACAAGGTGCGCTCGCTCCTCTATGAGCTGACGCAGGTGCGCGCCGAGAGCCCGGAGCTGGACACGCTTCAGGCGCTCAGCCTGGCCGCCCAGTCGCTGGGCAACGCGCCGGAGGGCGCGACAAAAACCATTCTCGTGCTGGACAGCGGACTCAGCACGACGGGACTGCTCTCCTTCGGGAACAATCTGTTGTTTGCGGACCCCGTTGTGATTGCCGATATGCTGGCGGAGAGGGAGGCCATCCCGGACATGAGCGGCGTAGACGTGCTTTGGGGCCAACTCGGCGCCGTTGCCGCTCCGCAGGCCGACCTGACGCCGCGCCAGCGCAATCGGCTGGAGGACATCTGGCGCACCCTGGTGGAACGGGGCGGCGCGACCTTCACCCCGATTACGGCGGTCTCGAACGAGGACGCGGCAGCGGAGCTGCCCGCAGTCTCTGTGCTGGAGCTGCCGCAGGACGCCCCGCTTGCCTTCGAGGCAACGGAGGACGCGCTCAGCTTCCGCGAGCCGGTCTTCCTGCGCGAGAGCCAGGTGCAGTTCATCGGGGACTCAGCGGCGTATCTTGACGAGGCGCAGGCGGAGGCGGTCCTCAAGCCCATCGCGGAGCACCTGCTTGCCCACGCGGACATCCGCCTCCTGCTGATTGGGACAACTGCCGGTGACGACAACAACGAACACCGGCTGCGCCTGTCCGAGTCGCGCGCAGAAACCGTGCGGAATACGTTGGTCCGTATGGGCGTGAGTGCGGAACGCCTTACGACAAAGGGCCTGGGCAGCGGCGACCCGTGGCATATCTACGGCGTCGGGACAGAGTCCGCACTCGCATCCCAGAACCGCAAGGTGGTGCTGCTCGACGCAGCCTCCGACGCGGCGAGCCGCTTGCCAGACTGAGCGCCCGGCGCGCACAAGCAGAAGTCAGCAACTAAGGACATAATACGAGATGGAGGATATTTGACATGAAAACGAGAATGCTTTCCCTTGCGTTGCTTCTTGCAGTGCTGCTGTCCGTTGTTCCCGCGCCGGCGTATGCCGTTACCTACAGTTCATGGTCGGGCTGGAGCACAGAGACGCCGTCGGATTCCCCCGGTCGCGTCATCGAGTCGCGCGATACCGTGGTCGGCTATCACATGGTCACCTACCTGACGATGACGTACGGCGGTTTGCGGCAGTACCGCAGCTACAGCGTCGGCGGCAACTACGCGGGCTATGGTCTGCGTCCCCAGTACGGTGAGCACCACTACACCTACTACGCAGACAAGGCGTCCATAGACAGCGCCGACACCTGCGCCGAAGGCGGGTATGTGAACTATGCAGCCAACACCGCCGGGTATAATATGGGCTCCGGAAAGGCCTACGTCG
>JAILRK010000156.1 GCA_024698225.1 Oscillospiraceae bacterium
GCACCAAAACCGCTCCGAAGGCGTCACGCCCCGGAGCGGTTTTCTGCTGTTCTCTGTTTCTTTATTTCGTTTCGTCTTCCGCGGGTGAATGCCGCACGCGAAACAGCACTTTACTTTTCCGCTCTCATCTGTTATTATTGAGAGCGTGAAAGTAAGGTGACGGGATGAATCGATTCGAACTTAAGGTCAGCGCAAGGCAGAAGACCGTTCCCGCATCCTGACAAAACCGCTCCGAAGGCGTCACGCCCCGGAGCGGTTTTCTGCTTTTCTCTGTTTCTTTATTTCGTTTCGTCTTCCGCGTCCTGCGGCGCTTCCGTTGTCTCAGGCTCCGCCGCATCCGCGTCCTGCGCGGCGGGCGGCGTTTCGGCGTCTGCGTCAGGCAGCGTTTCCGCATCCACAGCGGGCGGCGTCTCAGCGTCGGCGGGCGTCTCTGCCCCGTCGGCGGCGGCAGCTTCTGCCGTGTCGGCGGGCGCCTCCGCGCCGTCCGCGGTCTGCGGCGCCTCCGCGTCCTCCGCGTCTGCGGGGGCCTCGATTTTCTCGCTGGTCATGGCGATGTGCTTCGCCGGGGCCTCCACCGTGTTCGGCAGCGAGGGCTTGAAGGCGTCGATGCTGCGGCGGGTCGAGGCGTAGGCCTCCTCCACCAGCGCGGGGTCGCGGCCCTCGAGAATCGCCACCATCTCGCCGCCGGTGATGGTCTCCTTCTCCAGCAGATACGCCACGACCTTGTCCATCTCGTCGCGGCTGGACTCGATGACCGCCACGGCGTTGCGGTAGCAGGAATCCAGAATGCTGCGCACCTCGCGGTCCATGGCGGCGGCGGTGTCCTGCGCGCAGTCAAGGCCGTAGCCGCCGTCGAGGTACTGGTTGCGCAGGCTGCCGAGCGCCATCATGCCGAACGCGTCGCTCATGCCGTACATGGCGACCATGTTGCGGGCGACGGCTGTCGCCTCCTGAATGTCCTGCGAGGCGCCGTTGGTCATCGTGTGCATGATGACCTCCTCCGCCGCGCGGCCGCCCATCGAGACGGCAATCTGCGCAAGCAGCTCCTCGCGGGTGCGCAGGTTGGTCTTGTCCTCCTCGGGCATGAGCAGCGTGTAGCCCAGGCTGCCCTCGGTGTGCGGGACGATGGTGATTTTCTGCACGGGCTCGGCGTGCTTCTGCTTGTAGGCGACCATCGCGTGCCCGACCTCGTGGTAGGCAACGAGCCTCTTCTCCTGGTCGGTCAGCACGCTGTTTTTCTTCTCGCTTCCGGCGATGACAAACTCAAACGCCGCGAGCATGTCCTCCTGCGTGACGAGCTTGCGTCCCTTGCGCACGGCGCGCAGCGCCGCCTCGTTGGCGAGGTTGGCAAGGTCCGCGCCCACGCAGCCCGCCGTAGCCAGCGCGACCTTGCGCAGGTCCACGTCCTCGGCGAGCTTGATGTTGCGCGTGTGCACGCGCAGGGTCTCGATGCGCCCGGCGAGGTTCGGCTTGTCGATGGTGATGCGCCGGTCAAAGCGTCCGGGACGCAGCAGCGCCTTGTCCAGCACCTCGGGCCGGTTGGTCGCCGCGAGGACGATGACGCCCTTCGTCGGGTCGAAGCCGTCCATCTCCGCGAGCAGCTGGTTGAGCGTCTGCTCGCGCTCGTCGTTGCCGCCGCTCCAGCGCCCGCCGTCGCGGGATTTGCCGATGGTGTCAATCTCGTCGATGAAGATGATGCAGGGTGCAACCTTTGCCGCCTCGGAGAACAGGTCGCGCACGCGGCTTGCGCCCACGCCGACGAACATCTCCACGAAGTCGGAGCCGGAGATGGAGAAGAACGGCACGTTCGCCTCGCCCGCCACCGCCTTCGCCAGCAGCGTCTTGCCCGTGCCCGGCGAGCCGACCAGCAGCGCGCCCTTGGGGATTTTCGCGCCGATGGCGGTGTATTTCTCTGGGTTGTGCAGGAAGTCGATGATTTCGACCAGCGACTCCTTTGCCTCGTCCTGCCCGGCAACGTCCGCAAAGGTCACGCCGGTCTTGCGCTCCATATAGACCTTGGCGTTCGCCTTGCCCACGGAGCCGATGCCGCCGATGCCGCCGATGCCGCCGCCCTTGCGCGTGAGAATGCGCATCATCAGCATGAACAGACCCACCATCAGCACGGTCGGCAGCACGTAGGTAAGCATAATCTGTGTCAGAAGCGACACGGGCGCCTTGTAGGGCTTCGTATAGCTGACGCCGTTCGCATCGAGCAGCGCCATGAGCGACTCGTTCCCGTCGGGAATGATGGTGGTGTAGAGGGTGTAGTCCTCGTTATAGGCCTTGCCCTCCTCGTCGGTGTAGGTGTAGCCCTCCACCGGCGTGATGGTG
>JAILRK010000170.1 GCA_024698225.1 Oscillospiraceae bacterium
CGTAGAGCGAGCGGATGCCGCAGCGCACCGCCGCCATCGCCATCGGCAGCACGCCGTTCACGCCGCGCAGCCCGCCCGTGAGCGACAGCTCGCCGAGGAACGCCGCGTCCGCCGGCAGGGCGGGCAGCTCCTCCGCGCAGCAGAGGATGCCCAGCAGAATCGGCAGGTCGTAAAGCGTGCCCTCCTTGCGCCGCCCCGCCGGGGCGAGGTTGACCGTGATGCGCGAGACGGGGAACTTCGCGCCGCAGTTCTTCACCGCCGCGCGCACGCGCTCCCGCGCCTCCTTGACCGCCGTGTCGCCCAGCCCGACCACGTCGAAGGCGGGCAGCCCGCCGGAGAGAAAGCACTCCACCGACACCTCGTAGCCCGAAACACCCTGCAGACCCAGCGAACGTATCGCCGTGACCATGCGCCGCCCCTCCTTTCCCGCCCCGTTTTCCCGCGCAGCACGGCGAAACGGAGCGGATTTCCGATTTTCTGTATCATACCATACAAGCGGTCAGAAGGAAACAGAAAAACGAAAAAAAGACACAAATTATTCATATCAATTGAAATGCAGATAGATTATGCATCGGTTCATTCGTTTTTATGAAAATTGTGCCGGAATTTCCATTTACAGCGCGGGTAGTTTGTGATAATCTATACCAGTAATGTCTTGCGCTTTTTCTGCTCCCGCAGGAGAATGCAGCAATAAACTTTTAGGAGGTATCATAGACATGGCAAGAAAAATGAAGTCCATGGACGGCAACAACGCTGCCGCGCACGTATCGTACGCGTTCAGTGAGGTTGCGGCAATCTACCCGATTACCCCGTCGTCTCCGATGGCGGACCTGGTCGACCAGTGGTCTGCGAACGGCCTGAAGAACATCTTCGGCACGCAGGTCAAGGTCGTCGAAATGCAGTCCGAGGCGGGCGCCGCGGGTGCGGTGCACGGCTCTCTGGGCGCCGGCGCGCTGACCACCACGTACACCGCGTCTCAGGGCCTGCTGCTGATGATTCCGAACATGTACAAAATCGCGGCAGAGCAGCTCCCCAGCGTCTTCCACGTCTCCGCGCGTACCGTCTCCTCCCACGCGCTGAACATCTTCGGTGACCACAGCGACGTCATGGCATGTCGCCAGACCGGTTTTGCCATGCTCTGCGAGGGCAGCGTGCAGGAGGTCATGGACCTCTCCCCGGTGGCGCATCTCGCCGCCCTGAGCGGCAAGGTGCCGTTCATCAACTTCTTCGATGGCTTCCGTACCTCCCACGAGATTCAGAAGGTCGCCGTCTGGGATTACAAGGACCTCGCCGAGATGTGCGACATGGACGCGGTCAAGGCGTTCCGCGAGCATGCGCTCAACCCGCAGAACCCGCACATGCGCGGCTCTCACGAGAACGGCGACACCTTCTTCCAGCACCGCGAGGCCTGCAACCAGTTCTATGACGCCCTGCCCGAGGTCGTTGAGAAGTACATGGACAAAATCAACGCCAAGCTCGGCACCGACTACAAGCTCTTCAACTACTACGGCGCGCCCGACGCCGACCGCGTCATCATCGCCATGGGCTCCATCTGCGACGTCGCGGAGGAGGTCATCGACTACCTCAACGCCCACGGTGAGAAGGTCGGTCTCGTCAAGGTCCGCCTGTATCGTCCGTTCAAGGCCGAGCGCCTGATTGAGGCGATCCCCGCCACCGCGAAGAAGATTGCCGTTCTCGACCGCACCAAGGAGCCCGGCGCGCAGGGCGAGCCGCTCTACCTCGACGTGGTCACCGCGCTGGCGAACGCCGGCATCTGCGACAAGACCGTCATCGGCGGCCGTTACGGTCTCGGCTCCAAGGACACCCCGCCGTCCTCCGTGTTCGCCGTTTACAGCGAGCTTGCCAAGGCGGAGCCCAAGCGCCAGTTCACCATCGGCATCGTGGACGACGTGACCAACCTCTCCCTTGAAGAGGACAAGGACTGCCCGAACACCGCCGCGGAAGGCACCATCGAGTGCAAGTTCTGGGGTCTGGGCGGCGACGGCACCGTCGGCGCGAACAAGAACTCCATCAAGATCATCGGCGACCACACCGACAAGTACGTGCAGGCGTACTTCCAGTATGACTCCAAGAAGACCGGCGGCGTGACCGTCAGCCATCTGCGCTTCGGTGACAAGCCGATTCACAGCCCCTACTACATCAACAAGGCCGACTTCGTCGCCTGCCACGTGCCCAGCTACATCACCAAGGGCTTCCCGATGGTCCGCGACGTCAAGCCCGGCGGCACCTTCCTGATCAACTGCCAGTGGACGCCGGAGGAGCTGGACCACCACCTGCCCGCCGTCGCCAAGCGCTACATTGCCAAGAACAACATCCAGGTCTACACCATCAACGCCATCGACAAGGCGATTGAGATTGGCATGGGCAAGCGCACCAACACCATCCTTCAGTCCGCGTTCTTCTCCCTCGCCAAGGTCATGCCCGAGGAAGAGGCCATTCAGTACATGAAGGACGCCGCGACGCACTCCTACCTGAAGAAGGGCCAGGACATCGTCGACATGAACCACAAGGCCATCGACCTGGGCGCCACCGCCTACACCAAGGTCGAGATTCCCGAAAGCTGGGCGACCGCCGAGGACAAGCCCGTCGCGCACGCGCTCAAGGGCCGTCCCGAGCTGGTCAAGCAGATTCAGGAGCTCCTCAATCCCATCGACCGCATGGACGGCGACAGCCTGCCCGTCAGCAAGTTCATGCCGCACGTCGACGGTCAGTTCGAGCTGGGCGCTGCCGCCTATGAGAAGCGCGGCGTGGCCGTCTCCGTCCCGACCTGGGATTCCGCCAAGTGCATCCAGTGCAACCAGTGCTCCTACGTCTGCCCGCACGCCACCATCCGTCCCTTCGCCATGACCGAGGAAGAGGCCAAGGCCGCGCCCGAGCAGGCGAAGATCGTCGACGTCAAGGCCGGCAAGGGCAAGGGCGTCTATAAGTTCGCCATCGCCATCTCCCCGCTCGACTGCATGGGCTGCGCGGTCTGCGTCGGCGTCTGCCCGACCAAGGCGCTGAGCATGGTCCCGCAGGAGCAGGAGCTGCCCCAGCAGGACGTGTTCGACTACTGCGTCGACCAGGTCATGCCCAAGGAGGACATGCAGGACAACACCGTCAAGGGCTCCCAGTTCAAGACCCCGCTGCTTGAGTTCTCGGGCTCCTGCGCCGGCTGCGCCGAGACGAGCTATGCCCGCCTGATTACCCAGCTCTTCGGCGACCGCATGTACATCTCCAACGCCACCGGCTGCTCGTCCATCTGGGGCGGCCCGGGCGCCACGTCCCCGTACACCATCAACAAGAAGGGTCACGGCCCCGCGTGGAACAACTCCCTGTTCGAGGACAACGCCGAGCACGGTCTCGGTCTGTACGTCGGCCAGCAGGCGATTCGCGACGAGCTCAAGGCGAAGACCGAGCAGCTCATCGCCCAGCCGCAGACCGTCGCCGCGCTGATGGACGCCGCGCAGGCCTGGCTGGACAGCTACAACGACGGCGCCGCCAACGAGAAGGCGACCGCCGCGTACATTGCCGCGCTTGAGGACGGCATCAACAGCATCGACGACAGCATCGCCTTCCTGAGCGACAAGCCCGAGATGGCCGAGGCGCTTGAGGCGGCGAAGGCGGCGAAGGCCGCGGGCGCGGAGACCTGCAACTGCTCCGCCTGCACGCTGGCTGCCGACATCCTGTCCAAGAAGAACTACCTCATCAAGAAGTCCGTGTGGATTTTCGGCGGCGACGGCTGGGCCTACGACATCGGCTTCGGCGGCGTGGACCACGTGCTCGCGCAGAACAAGGACGTCAACGTCTTCGTGTTCGACACCGAGGTCTACTCCAACACCGGCGGACAGGCGTCCAAGTCCTCCAACATCGGTCAGGTCGCGCAGTTCGCGGCTGCCGGTAAGGAGACCAAGAAGAAGAGCCTTGC
>JAILRK010000233.1 GCA_024698225.1 Oscillospiraceae bacterium
GATCCAGTCCGCCAGGCGGCGCAGCACCGTCTCCGCGCGCGCACAGGGCGTCAGCTCCGCCGCGGCAAGCAGACCGGAGAGCACCTTGTCCATGGTGTACCAGGGCACCCACGCCTCCTCGCCGCGCTCAAGGCGGTCAAACAGCGCCTCCGGCGAGGCGAAGAGATACCCGTCCGCCCGCTGGCAGACCGACAGTCCCTCGACCGCCTCCTCCATCCGCGCCAGCACGTCCGCCCGGCGCGTGAGCTGCCACGCCTGCGACATGGCGGTGAGCCAGTGCCCCATCGTGTGCCCCTGGATGTCCAGCGACTCCCAGCCGCCGTAGCGCGGCGCGCGCGCGGGCAGGCCCGCCGTTGCGCGAAAGCCCGCCAGCAGCCGCGCGGGGCGCAGGCTCATCAGATAGTCCAGCTCCATCCGGCTGCTCTCGCACAGGAAGGGGTCGGTGACGCGCAGCTCGTCTGCGGTGCACATCCTGCGTTGCGTCATGCGCTCACCTCCTGCAGCCAGCGGTCGGGGACGGCGGGGCAGCCCAGCTCGCGCATCGCCGCGCGCAGCTCGACGTAGCAGCCGCAGAGCAGGCAGGTGCCGGACAGCAGGCTGTCGCAGCCGCGGCAGGCCTGCAGCCGCCGTTCATAGAGCGTCTCGTCCGCGCGCACGTCCGCGTCCAGTCGAGCGCGGCACTCGTTGATGCCGCGCAGGGTCTCGCTCTCCGCCAGCTCCCGCAGCAGACAACGTTTACAACCCGGTGTTTCCATATGCTTCTCCTCGTGAAAAGGACTGTTGCGCCGCAACAGTCCTTTTTCTTCGTTGATTTGTTTATTTGATGCACAGGCTCGCCACGCTGCACGGCGGCAGAGTGAAGCGCAGCGTGTTGTCCCTGCAGTCCACGCCCGCGAAGGGAACCGCGGTCACGCCGTCCGGCGCGGAGAAGGTGTTCATCGCGTGCATCTCGCCGCTGAGCAGCCGCGCCGTCACCTGCGTGGGCACGAGGCCGCGCAGCGTGGTCTCGATGCTGCGCTCGCGCGCGGGGTCGAGGTTGGCGACGGTGACGTGCAGCGTGCCGTCCGCGCTGACCGAGGCGGACTCCGTCAGGTCCGGCACCGTCCACTCGCCCGCGCCGATGGCTTCGGTTTCGATGCGGCTTTCCACCAGTTGCGCGTCCTGATGCTCCTTGAAGAGGTCAAAGACGTGGTAGGTGGGCGTCTTAATCATCTTGTCGCCCTCGGTCAGAAGGACGCTTTGCAGCACGTTGACCATCTGCGCGATGTTCGCCATGCGCACGCGCGCGGCGTGCTTGTTGAAGATGTTGAGCGTCAGCGCCGCCACCAGCGCGTCGCGCATGGTGTTCTGCTGATACAGGAAGCCGGGATTCGTGCCCGGCTCGACGGTGTACCAGGTGCCCCACTCGTCCACAATCAGGCCGATGTGTTTGTCGGGGTCGTACTTGTCGAGGATGGCGCCGTGCTTCTCAACCAGCTCCTCCATGAAGTTCGCCTTGTACAGCGTGCGGTAGAAGCACTCCGTGTCGAAGTCCGTGGCGCTGCCCTTGACCTCCCAGCCCTCGGGATGCACGTAGTAGTGCAGCGAAAGCCCGTCCATGAAGCCGTGCTGCTCGGGCTTGGTGCGGCGGAAACAGGTTGCAAGCACCTGCTCCGTCCACTCGTAGTCGTCCACGTTCGCGCCGCAGCAGACCTTGCGGATGGGCAGGTTCTTGTCGTACTCGCGCACGTAGGTCTGATAGCGGCGGTAGAGCTCGGCATAGTATTCGGGGTTCATGTTGCCGCCGCAGCCCCAGTTCTCGTTGCCGACGCCGAACCAATCCACGCGCCAGGGCTTTTCGCGCCCGTTCTTCGCGCGCAGTCCGGTCATGGGGGAAACGCCGTCGAAGGTCATGTACTCGCCCCACTCGCTCACCTCCTGCACGGTGCCGCTGCCCCCGTTGCCGTTGACGTACGCCATGCAGTCGAGCTGGCGGCAGAGCTCAAAGAACTCGTGCGTGCCGAAGCTGTTGTCCTCCACCACGCCGCCCCAGTGGGTGTTGATCATGCGCTTGCGCTGCTCCTTCGCGCCGATGCCGTCCATCCAGTGGTACTCGTCGGCGAAGCAGCCGCCGGGCCAGCGCAGCACCGGCACGCGGATGGCGCGCAGCGCCTCCACCACGTCGCAGCGCATGCCGTTGACGTTGGGGATGGGGGAGTTCTCGCCGACGAAGATGCCCTGATAGATGCCCCTGCCGAGATGCTCGGCAAAGTGCCCGTAGATTTCGCGGTGGATGGTCGCAAGGGGTTTTGTCACGTCAATGGTATACTGTGCCATTGTGAGTTCCTCCTTATTGAATCGCATTCAGACCGCTGCCCCAAACGGCGGTGCCGGTTTCGGCACACAGTGCCGTGAAGGTCATGACGTTCTTCTGCCCGTCCTCGTCCCACTGCTTGAGCAGGATACCGTGATAGGTCTTTCCGTCGACGTCCAGCGTGATGCCGTTGTCGCCGTCGCGCTGCCAGGTTCCGCTCACCGCGCCGGAGAGCTTGCCGCCCTTCTCCAGCGTCACAAGCGAGGATTCGTGCATTACGGCGGAGATGTCGCGCCCGTGGTCAATCCATTTGTAGCGGCCCGGAATCTCGCTGTCCTCATAGACCGCAAGCTCCTCGCCGACGTAGCGGTAGGGCGCGATGACCGGCCAGCCGTCGGCGTTGAAGAACATCTGGTGCACGCGGACCTGATGCTCCTCGCCGCTGTTTTCAAAGCGCGTGTGATAGATGATGAAGTACTTTCCCGTCTCCTCCTGATACAGGCAGGAGTTGTGTCCGGGGGAGAGATAGCCGCGGCGGCTCTCGCCCAGCTCGCCCTCCTCGCAGAGGAACTTGTAGCCGCCCATGAGCTTCGTGCCGAAGCGCTCAGCGGTCACGTCGCTGAACACGGAGCCGGTGGGACCCTTGCAGTCGGTCATCTCGTTGCCAATGGAGTCATAATACGGACCGTCCGGGTTCTCGCTGCGGCAGACGCGCACATTGTAGCCGCCGTCGGAGTCCAGCCCGCCGAAGGAGAGGAACATGTAGTAATAGCCCGTGTCGGGGTTGTAGATGACGTAGGGCGCCTCGATGCGCAGGTGGTTCCCGCCGAGCAGCTTTTTGCCGTAGCCGCTCTCAAGGGGAAGCCCGGTGTTCGCGTCCATCTCCTTGACGAAGATGCCGCCGGAGTACGAGCCGTAGACCATCCACAGCCGCCCGTCGGGGTCGTAGAAGAGCACGGGGTCAACCGCGTTCGGGTCGCGCGTCGCCTGATAGAGGTCGCCGTCCTCATCGGGGACGGAGGCGCCCATGCCGCTCTTGAGAAGAATCCCCTGGTTGGTGTAGGGACCGTCCGCCGCGTCCGCCGTGGCAAGGCCGAGGCAGGAGAGCGGCTCGTCGCCCTTGCAGTTGCAGTAGTACATGGCGAACTTGCCGCTGTTCAGACGCACCGGGTCGGGCGCCCAGAAGGTGTTGCTGTGCGCCCATTCGAAGGCTTCCTTCATCTGGTGCAGCACGTCGGGGATGAGGTCGTTGTCGTTTTTGATGCCCTGGTTGACGTAGCTCCAGTTCATCAGGTCGGCGCTCTTCGCCGCCGCCATGTGGGAGCCGAAGATGTAGTAGAAGCCGTCCTCACCGTCGATGACGGCAGGGTCGTGGACGGTCACGTTTTCAAAGGAGTACACCACAGGGCTTTCCGCCTGCAGCGTCTCACCGCCGCCGCAGCCGACGAGCATCAGGCAGGCCGAAAGCAGCAGGAACATAGCAGTTTTTTTCATGTCACGTTTTACCTCCGAAAATAAGGACGATGCGTGTCAGTGGACGGACTTGCAGGCAATGCGCACACGGATGCCCTGGTCGTAATTGCCGAAGCCGTTGCCAAACAGGGTCAGACCACCGACGTTTCTCGCGTCGTCCGCAACCTGAAACTTGAAGCGGATGGTGCTTTTGTAGTCGAGCTGGAAGCGGTCAATCCCCACGTCGGAAATCTGCAGACCGTCGACGAACGTGCCCTTCCGGTTCACGACAATCATCTTCAGAAGGCCGTACTGATTCCAGTTGGGGAACCACCATCCGGGGGTGAAAATGCCGCTCATGTCGCCGTAGTCGCCGGGGCTGGTCCAGGTGCCCAGCTTCACGTCGTTGAGCAGAAACGAGATGTCGGACGGCCAGTCGTTGTTCACGCCCGGCGCCTCCGAGCTGATTTCAACGGAGAGCGTCAGCTGCTCCACATACGCCCCGACGGGCAGCAGATTCGGAATGATATACTCCACATAGCCGCGCGTGAACCACAGGATGCCCGCGTCAATGCGCTCGGGATAGGCGAAGTAGCGCGGGTCGTCCACAACGCCCACCAGCTTTTTCGTGGTGGAAAGCCCGCAGGTGGGGAACACCGCGTAATCGGAATAGTGCCCGATGGGAATCTCCGCCTCGAAAATATCCTGTTTGCTCTCCGCCTCGTCCGATTGGATGTCCACCAGCAGCCGGTCCACAGCGACGCGGCAGAGTTTCTGGTTGCCGTGTCCGCTGCGCTCGGCGAGTACGGTGACAAGTCCCGTCTCACTGAGCTGCTTGATGTGGCTGGTCAGCGCGCCGTTCGTCACGCCCAGCGCAGAGGCGAGCTCGTTCATATTCATCTCGCCGTGCTCAATCAGCAGCTTGATGATGCGCACGCGAAGCTCGCTCCCGAGCGCCTTGAAGACGGGCATGCCGTCGTCCAGATTTTTGATGTGAAGCATAAGTCAGCTTTACCTTTCGGCAACTATTTTAGAAAAATCTATACTATCTTCAGTATAACGGAGTTTCCCCCAATATGCAATACCCAATTCATCTGTGCCGGTCAATGCCAGCGTGGTTTTTCCGTTCTCAAAATCTCTGCATGCATGCACGACGCCGCAGCGCAGCAGCGCGTCGTCCGGTGACAGTCTGCGCACGGTGGAGGAGCACTGGCTGTTGTCTTCACAGAAGGACAGCAGCTCCCAGTCCGCCTCCGCCGTTACGCGCAGCGGCTGCAGGTCCTCGCCGGTGTAGGGCTCGGGCGAGAACAGCGGCCAACCGTTCCGGAAGAACATCGCGCGAATCACGCCGTAGTGGCGGCGATAGCTTTCCCTGCCCTCAAAGCTGTCGGTGAAGCGGTTGACCGTCGCGCCGTCACGGACGTGGTGGACGAAGAACCAGGCCTTGCGCACGGGGTCAAAGAAGGGGACGCCGTGTCCCGGACCGCGGAAGCCGCCCCAGTGCCAGCCGGGGACGTCGTCATGGGCGTTCGGTGCGGCAGCGTCGAAACGGTAGCTGCCGGCAAGCTTTTCGCCGGGGGAGCGCTCCACGAGGTCGAGCCCCTGCCGGTCGAGATAGGGGCCGGATACCTGCTTGCTCCTGCCGACGCGGATGTCGTAGGTGTCGCCCAGCCAGCCGTAGGACAGGAAGAGGTAGAAGTACCCGGTCTCCGGCACGTAGGCAACCGCCGCGCCCTCCGGTCCGTCCGGTCCGCTCCACGCGCCCTTGCGGGCGATGCAGCGGCCGAGGCTGCGCGGGTCGCCGTCGAGCGGCAGCCCCGTTTCGCCCGAGAGCTCCTTGAGGTAAATCCCGCCGAAAAACGAGCCGTAGACCAGATAGCAGCGTTCGCCGTCCCAGATGATGTGCGGGTCGATGGCGTTGGGCAGGCTGTTGTCCGTGCCCCATGTGTCCGCGACCACACCCCGGTTCTCAAAAGGACCGAGCGGATGCTGCGCGACGGCGAGCCAGATGCGCGACTCCGAGCTGCCGAAGGCGCGCGTGGCGGAGTAATACATGCGGTACTCGCCATGGACATATTCGACGAAGGGCGCCCAGAAGGACTGCGTGGGCGGGTACGCGCCGTTGTCGCGTCCCTGCGCCACTGCCGCATCCGACAGGACGGTCCCCTCATAGGTGAAGTGCAGCAGGTCGGGCGAGCTGCGCACCGGAATGCCGATTTTCACCTCCAGCGAGATGCTCGGCCCGTATACGTCGGTGCAGTAGGAGTAATAGTTGCGCGTCACGGGGTCCCACATCATAGAGGGGTCGTGAACACCCGCGCAGGCGTTGGAGCGGGCATGATAGTCATTGAGCCGAAGCAGAAGCATTCACCTCATTCTTTGAAGATTCACACCGCGTATGGTGCAATGATGAAGAAAAGGACCGCAACAAGCTGGCTTGTTACGGCCCTTTTCAGTTTGTCGATTAGCCCTTGACGCCGGTGATTGCCATGGACTCGATGATGTACCTCTGGAAGAAGAAGAACAGCAGGAGCGTCGGCAGAATCGCCAGGACGGAGGCGGCCATAATCAGCGGATAGTCGCTGTTGACCGCGTAGTAGGCGTTGAAGGAACGGATGACCACCTGCAGCGTGAACCACTTCTCATCCTGAATGAAGATGGTCGGCGCCAGATAGTCGTTCCAGATGCCCATGAACCACAGGATGACCTGCGTCATCAGCGCGCCCTTCATCAGGGGCAGGAACACTTTGTAGTAGATTTTGAAGTAGCCGCAGCCGTCAATCTTCGCCGCCTCCACCAGCGCCGTGGGGATGCTGCTGAGGTTCTGGCGCAGGAAGAAGATCATGCCCACGTTACCAAAGAGACCGGGAACGATGAGCGGCAGCAGGCCGTTCGTCCAGTGCATCTTGGTGAACATGACGTACTGGGGAATCATAACCACCGCAAAGGGAATCATCATCGTGGCCAGCAGGCCGAGGAAGATGCCGTTCTTGCCGCGGAAGCGCAGCTTCGCGAACGAGAACGCAGCGAGCGAGGAGGTGAAGCTGCCGACGACCAGCACCGGCACCGCAACCAACAGCGTGTTGCGAACACCGCGCAGGAATTCGGGCTTGGCGAGCACTTCAGCGTACTTGCCGAACTTCCACGGGTTGGGGATGATGGAGAAGTTTGCGGAGAGAATCTGGTTCTTGGTCATAAAGGAGCTGAGAACCATGTAGACCAGCGGGAACACCATGACGATAGCGCCCAAACACAGGAGAATGGTAACGATGATGTTGATAAGCTTCTCCCGGTCGTTCTGCGTTTTACTATTCATACAGCCGCCCCCTTAATCAATGGTCTTGACCCATCTATCCTGGCCCTTGAAGTTGATGGCCGTGATGATGAAGATGATGATGGCGAGCAGGAACGCCATGGCGGACGCATAGCCCATCTGGCGGCTCTCAAACGCCTTCTGATACAGATAGAACACGACGGTCATCGCGCTGTTGTTCAGGCCGCCGGACGGGACC
>JAILRK010000272.1 GCA_024698225.1 Oscillospiraceae bacterium
GGCAAGGACACCATGGTGCTGTGCCTGCAGAACGGCCTGGGCAACTATGACGAGATCATCAAGGTGATCCCCGAGGAGCAGGTCATCATCGGCAACACCGCCTTCGGCGCGACGCCGGTGGAGCCGGGTCACGTGAAGAACACCGGCTACGGCGTGACGAACATGGGCTCGCTCAAGGCGCCCAAGGAGAAGGTCGAGGCCATTGCCGAGGGCTTCCGCGCTGCGGGGCTCGAGGTCAACGTCCATGAGAACGTGATGAACGCCATCTGGCACAAGCTGCTCGCCAACGTTGCCATCAACGGCATGAGCGCCCTGCTGGAGACCAAGAACGGCTTTGTCAATGCCAACCAGTACGCCCACGAGGCGGCGCGTCTGCTGGTCGAAGAGGCGATTCTCGTCGCCAACGCCACCGGCTGCACGCTCGACCACGACGCCGAGCTGGCGCATGCCTACGAGGTTTCCCGCGACACCGACGAAACCATCAGCTCCATGGTGCAGGATGTCCAGCGCCATCACGAGACCGAGATTCGCATCATCACCGGTGCGGTCGTCCGTCTCGGTAAGGAGTACGGCATCCCCACCCCCTGCAACAGCCTGCTGCTGAACCTCGTGCTGGCAAAGCAGTCCATCTACCTCGGCAGATAAAATCACACAGTAAACCATACCCCGGCAGCGCGCTCTGCCGGGGTGTGCTTTCGGAAAGGAATTGCTATGAAAATTGTTGTTCTGGACGGTTACACCGAAAATCCTGGCGACCTGAGCTGGGACGGCCTGCGCGCGCTGGGCGAGCTGACGGTCTATGACCGCGTCTCCTACGAGGAGTCCCCCAAGATTGCCGAAGCCATCGGCGACGCCGACGTTGCCATCGTGAACAAGACCCCCATCTCCCGCGAGACCATGGACAAGTGCCCCAACCTGAAGTTCATCGCCGTGCTCGCCACGGGCTACAACGTCGTGGATATCGCCGCGGCGAAGGAGAAGGGCATCCCCGTGTCCAACGTTCCGGTCTACGGCACGCGCTCCGTCAGCCAGTTCGCCATCGCGCTGCTGCTTGAGGCCTGCCACCACATCGGCCACCACAGCGACGCCGTGTTCGAGGGCAAGTGGGAGAACAACGCCGACTGGTGCTTCTGGGACTATCCCCTCATCGAGCTGGCGGGCATGACCTACGGTCTGCTCGGCTGCGGCAACATCGGCATCCACACCGCCGAGATTGCCAAGGCGCTGGGCATGCGCGTCATCACCTATGACGGACGCCAGACCGAGGCGGCGCTGGCGCTGGGCGTCGAGTACGTCACGCTGGACGAGCTGTTTGCACAGTCCGACGTGCTGGGTCTGCAGATGCCGCTGTTCCCCTTCAACACGGGCATCATCAACAAGGAGAACATCGCCAAGATGAAGGACGGCGTCATCATCATCAACAACAGCCGCGGCCAGATGGTCGTGGAGCAGGACCTCGCCGACGCGCTGAATTCCGGCAAGGTCGCCTGCGCGGCGCTGGACGTCGTGTCCACCGAGCCGATTCACGGCGACAACCCGCTGCTCAAGGCGAAGAACTGCATTATCACTCCGCACATGAGCTGGGGCGCCAGGGGCAGCCGTCAGCACATCATGGACACCACGGTCGAAAACGTGCAGGCGTGGCTGAACGGCGCGCCGCAGAACGTCGTCAACCAGTAACAGCGCCATGAAGAAGCTCATCGTCATTTCCGATTCGTTCAAGGGCACCCTGTCAAGTCAGGAAATCTGCGAGATTGCGCGCGCGTCCGTCCCGAAGCTCTTTCCCGGCTGCGAGGTCGTCAGCATCCCTGTCGCCGACGGCGGCGAGGGCACGGTCAGCTGTTTCATCGAGGCCATCGGCGCAACGCCGGTCCCGCTCGTCGTCGGCGGACCCTACGGCGAGGCGGTGGAGGCCGTCTATGCGCGCAAGGGTCGCCGCGCCATCGTCGAGATGGCGAGCGCCGCGGGTCTGCCGATGGTCGGCGAGAAGCGCGACCCTGCGCGCACAACCACCTTCGGCGTCGGCGCGCTGATTCGCCACGCGGTCGAAAACGGCTGCAACGAGATTCTGCTCGGTCTTGGCGGCAGCTGCACCAACGACGGCGGCTGCGGCTGCGCCGCGGCGCTGGGCACTCGGTTTTTTGACGCCGAGGGCAGGACCTTCGTTCCCGTCGGCGGCACGCTGGACCGTATCGCGCGCATTGACAACAGCGCCGCGGAGCGCCTGCTCTCCGGCGTGAAGCTCACGCTGATGTCCGACGTGGACAATCCGCTGTGCGGCGCGCGCGGCGCGGCGGCGGTTTTCGGGCCGCAGAAGGGCGCGGACGCCGCCATGGTCGCGCAGCTGGACGCGAACCTCGCCCATCTTGCCGCGGTCATCGAGCGAGACCTCGGCGCCCGGGTGGCGGACGTCCCCGGCGCGGGCGCGGCGGGCGGCATGGGCGCGGGCTGTCTTGCGTTCCTGCACGCCGAGATGCGCTCCGGCATCGAGGCGGTGCTGGACATGGTGGACTTCGACGCGCGGCTGGACGGCGCGGAGCTGGTCATCACCGGCGAGGGGCGCATTGACAGCCAGAGCGTCCACGGCAAGGTCATCTCCGGCATCGCCAAACGCACACAGCCGAGAAACGTGCCGCTGGTCGCCATCGTCGGCTGCATCGGCGACGGCGCAGAGGAGGCGTATGACCTCGGCGTGACCGCGCTGTTCGGCATTGACCGCACGGCGAGGGCCTTCACCGACTACGCCGCCGAGAGCGCTGACTACTACCGCGCGACGCTGGAGGACGTGCTGCGTCTCATCCGCGCCTACGCCCGCTGAGCGCTGCACCGTGCGCAACAAGACCCACGAGCTGGCGCTGGCCAGCCTGCTTGCCGCGCTGGCGGCGACGCTGCTGTCCCTCGGCACGCTGGTGCCGCTGGCGACCTATGCCGCGCCGCTGCTCGCCTCCGTCGCGCTGCTGGTTGCGCGCCAGGAGTGCCGGGCGAGCCTTGCCTGGGGCTGCTGGCTGGTGTCGGCGGCGCTGGGCCTGCTGCTGGCGGCAGACCGCGAGGCGGCGCTGCTCTACGCCTTTTTCGGCTGGTATCCGCTGCTCAAGCCGCGCCTGGACGCCCTGCGTCCGATGCCGCTGCGCCTGGGCGTCAAGCTGCTGCTGTGCCTCGTCTCCGTCGGCTCCATGTACGCGCTGGCGCTGTTCGTGCTGCAGCTGGAGGCGCTGGCACAGGAGTTTGCCGACAGCTCCCGCGCGCTGCTGTGGGCGACGGCGCTGCTGGGCATAGCGCTGTTCCTCGCCTATGACCAGGCGCTCGCGCGGCTTACCGCCGCATATCAAAAGAGAAGGACGCGTCGCTCGTGACGCGTCCTTTTTTCTGCCTGTTCTATTTTTTGCCCTTTTCCGCCGCGGGGAAGACCGCGTCGTAGAGGCGCAGCACCAGCGCCTGCTCCGCCTGTGCGCGCAGCGCCGTGCGCCAGAGCGCCTCAGCCCCCGTGTCGCGCGCGGTGTCCTCCGCCGCGCGCGCAAGCGACGCCTCAAACGCGTCGCAAAACTGATTGTAGGCCGCGCTGCCGTCCTGCGCGTCCGCCGAGGCGAGGATGAGGTTCTTAATCAGCTCAATGGGGAAGCTGCCCTTGAGCACGCAGATGATGATGAGGTGCGCCAGGTGGATGCGGGCGTATTTCTTTTTCACCGGCGGCGGCATGACGCCCAGCTTGACGTAGTTGTTGACCATTGAGGCCGTCAGCCCCCGGCGGTCATAGCCCGGGTATGCGCCGAGATAGCGCTCCATAAGCGAGAGCACCTGGTCCATGTACAGCTCGAGGTCGGGCAGCTCGTCCCAACGCGGGAGCTTCTGTCCCGCGACCTGCGCGCAGACCGCCGGGTAATCCGTCTCTGTCATGTTCCGCACCGTCCTTTCCGTTTCCTGTGTATCGTACCAGACCTGAATGCAAATTACAACATTTATTTTTCAAACCGTCTTGACAAAGATGCTGTTATGAGTTAATCTGGTATCGAAAACCAGATGATGACAAGGCGGTGATTTGATGAATCTGACGATTTACGGAGATTCCATCCTCAAGGGCGTACTGTATGAAAACGGGCGCTACGTGTTGGAGCGCGGCTGGCAGGAGCGCCTTGGCGAGCGGCTTGGTCTTCAGGTCACAAACCGTTCGCGCTTCGGCAGCACGCTGCCCAGGGCGCTCAAGCGCATCGAGGCGGATGCGCAGACCGAGGCGGCGGAGGGGGAGTACGCCCTGCTGGAGCTCGGCGGAAACGACTGCGATTATGACTGGAAGGCGGTTTCGGAGGCGCCGGAGCGCGAGCACCTGTGCCACACGCCGCCGCAGCAGTTTGCGGACTGCTGCCGCCGCGCCATCCGTGTGCTGCGCGAGAGCGGGCGCACGCCGCTGCTGTCCACGCTGCCGCCCGTTCACGCCGAGCGCTATCTGAGCTTCCTCTGCCGGGGCGGGCTGTCGCGGGACAATCTCGTCCGCTTCCTGGGCGACGTGCAGCACATTTACCGCTGGCAGGAGAGCTATTCCGAGCTGGTCGAGCAGCTCTCCCGCGAGGAGGACACGCCGCTCATCGACCTGCGCCGGCCCTTCCTGCAGGACAGCCGGCCGCTCGATGCGCTCCTCTGCAGCGACGGCATCCACCCCTCGCGTCAGGGGCAGGAGCTGCTGTATCAGGCGGTTTGCGCCGCGCTGTAGCGCAGCGCCGTTCCATATGGCATCACGCGCGCCGCTTCCGCAACCGGAGGCGGCGCGCCGCGCGTCCGCAGGCGCGCGCCGGAGAGCGGGCGGAGCATAAAACCCCGTTTTGTCCCGACAGTCGAAAAAAAGGAGTATGCGGCCGTGACAGGTGGGGAAAACGAACGAATTTGAAGTTTTTTGCCAATTTGTGTTTACAAAAAGCGAATTTTGTGTTATACGAAACAGAGGCAAATGGCGCGTGCCGCGGCTTGCGTGGCGCGCGCCATCAAACAACGACATATCGGAGGTAACACATGGGCAAGCAAAGCGCCCTGCAGCGTGTGGAGGAAATCATCGAGGGCTACGGCTGTCGGCGGGAGAATCTGATCGCGATGATGCAGGACATCCAGAACGAGTACAAGTACCTCAGCACGGAGGCGTTGGAG
Source organism: Oscillospiraceae bacterium (assembly GCA_024698225.1). Lineage (GTDB taxonomy): Bacteria > Bacillota > Clostridia > Oscillospirales > Oscillospiraceae > Hominicoprocola. The sequence goes on from JAILRK010000272.1 coordinate 5,134, forward strand.
CTGATTGCGGACAAGCTCAACATCGGCGTGGCGAAGGTGTACAGCGTGGCGACGTTCTACGAGAACTTTTCCCTTGAGGCCAAGGGCAGATACATCGTCAAGGTCTGCTGTGGCACGGCATGTCACGTGCGCAAGTCCCAGCCGATTTACGACGGTCTGCGTGAGTATCTGGACCTTCACGGCAAGCAGAAGACCTCGTCCGACGGGCTGTTCACGCTTGAGACGGTGGCATGTCTCGGCGCCTGCGGGCTGTCCCCGGTGATGACGGTCAACGACGAGGTCTACCCCAAGATGACGCCGGAGAGCGCCATCGACCTGCTGAAGACACTGCGGGCAAAGGAGGAAACGAGCCATGCCGAAGCGTAAACTCACCCGCGCGCGTCTGGACGCGATGCGCGTCGAGGCGAAGACCCTGCTTGCCGCGAACCGGCGCGAGGTGCTGGTCTGCGCCGGCACGGGCTGCATCGCCGGCGGCTCGCTGCACATCTACGATGAGGTCAAGCGCCTGTGCGAGGAGCGCGGCCTGAAGACGCACGTCGCCCTCAAGAGCGAGAACAGCGGCAGCGGCGACCTGCACTTCAAAAAGACCGGCTGCCATGGCTTCTGCGAGATGGGGCCCCTGCTCCAGATTGAGCCGGAGGGCATCCTCTACACCCACGTCAAGCCCTCCGATGCGGAGGAGATTGTCGAGCGGACGATTCTCAAGGGCGAGGTCATCGAGCGCCTGCTCTACACGCTCGACGGCGTGTCCTATCCGAAGGACAGCGAGATTCCCTTCTACAAGCTGCAAAAGCGCCTGGTGCTGGAGAACTGCGGCTACACCGACGCCGAGGACCTGGACGAGTACATCGCCCGCGACGGCTACGTTGCCTTTGAGAAGGCGCTCTTCGAGATGACCGACGAGTCCATCTGCAAGGAGATTCTCGACTCCGGTCTGCGCGGCCGCGGCGGCGCGGGCTTCCCGATGGGCCGCAAGTGGGACAGCGTCCGCCGCCAGCCCAAGGGCAAGAAATACGTGGTCTGCAACGGCGACGAGGGCGACCCCGGCGCGTTCATGGACCGCTCCATTATGGAGGGCAACCCCCACTCCATCATCGAGGGCATGCTCATTGCGGGCCTCGCCGCCGGCAGCGACGAGGGCTATATCTACGTGCGCGCCGAGTACCCCCTGGCGGTGGACCGCCTGCGCACCGCCATTGCCAAGGCGGAGCAGCTGGGCCTGCTGGGCGAGCGGATTATGGGCACGGACTACTCCTTCCACCTGCACATCAACCGCGGCGCGGGCGCCTTCGTCTGCGGCGAGGGCAGCGCGCTGACCGCCTCCATCGAGGGCAAGCGCGGCATGCCGCGCGTCAAGCCGCCGCGCACCGTCGAGCACGGGCTCTGGGGTCAGCCCACGATTCTCAACAACGTGGAGACCTACGCCAACGTGCCGCTCATCCTGCGCAAGGGCGCGGCGTGGTTCCGCTCCATCGGCACGGAGAAGTCCAGCGGCACCAAGGCCTTTGCGCTCACCGGCAACGTGGTCAACACGGGCCTCATCGAGGTGCCGATGGGCACGACCCTGCGCGAAATCATCTTTGACATCGGCGGCGGCATCAAGAACGGCAAGAAGTTCAAGGCCGTGCAGATTGGCGGTCCCGCCGGCGGCTGCCTGACCGAGGAGCACCTGGACATGCCGCTCGACTTCGACTCGCTCAAGAGCGTCGGCGCGATCATCGGCTCCGGCGGCCTCGTCGTCATGGACGAGGACACCTGCATGGTGGAGACCGCGCGCTTTTTCATGAGCTTCACGCAAAACGAGTCCTGCGGCAAGTGCGTCCCATGTCGCGAGGGCACCAAGCGCATGCTGGAGATTCTCACGCGCATCGTCAACAACGAGGGCACGCTGGCGGACCTCGACCTGCTTGAGTCCCTGTCCGCCACGATTTCCGAGGCGGCGCTCTGCGGCCTCGGCCAGGCGGCGTGCAACCCGGTCATCAGCACGCTGAAGTACTTCCGCGACGAGTATCTTGCCCACGTGGTGGACAAGCACTGCCCGCGCTGCAACGGGCGCAAGGTGAAGCTCGTCATTGACCCCGAGCTCTGCCGCGGCTGCGGCAAGTGCCGCAAGAACTGCCCCATGGAGGCCATCACCGGTGAAATTCGCAAGCCCCACGTCATCGATACCGACAAATGCATCAAGTGCGGCGCCTGCTGGAGCAACTGCCCCTTCGGCGCAATCAGAGAGGAGTGAGCGCAATGGCAAAGGGATTTATGACAATTGACGGCCAGCGCGTCGCCTTCGACGGCGAGAAGAACGTCCTCGCCGTCATCCGCAAGGCGGGCATTGAGATGCCCACCTTCTGCTACCACTCCGACCTGTCCACCTACGGTGCGTGCCGCATGTGTCTGGTGGAGGATGAGCGCGGCAAGATTGACGCGTCCTGCTCCATGGAGCCGCGCGACGGCCTGAACATCAAGACCAACAGCATGCGCCTGCTCAAGCACCGCCGCACGATTCTCGAGCTGATGCTCGCCTCGCACGACTGCAACTGCACCGTATGTCCCAAGAGCGGCAAGTGCCGCCTGCAGGAGCTGGCGCAGCAGTTCGGCGTGCGCCGCGTCCGCTTCAAGGACACGCGCGAGCGCTATGAGATTGACGACTCCAGCCAGTGCGTCTGGCGCGACCCGAACAAGTGCATCCTCTGCGGCGACTGCGTGCGCGTGTGCGAGGAGATGCAGGGCATGAACATCCTGGACTTCGTCGGCCGCGGCGCGCAGATGACCGTCGCCCCCGCCTTCGGGCGCAAGCTCAGCGAGACGAAGTGCGTCGGCTGCGGCCAGTGCGCCGCCGTGTGCACCACGGGCGCGATTCTCGTCAACAATCAGATTGGCAAGGCCTGGGACGCCATTCACGACCCCTCCAAGCGCGTCGTGGTGCAGATTGCGCCGGCGGTCCGCGTCGCCGTGGGCGAGGCCTTCGGCATCCCCGCGGGCGAGAACTGCCTGGACCGCTTTGTCACTGCGCTCAAGCTCATCGGCGTGGACGAGGTCTACGACACCATCTTCGGCGCGGACTTCACCACCGTGTCCGAGGCGGAGGAGTTCAAGCAGCGCCTCGCCGCGGGCGGACCCTTCCCGATGTTCACCTCCTGCTGCCCGGCGTGGGTGCGCTATCTGGAGTTTGAGAACCCGAAGTACCTGAAGAACATCTCCACCTGCAAGTCGCCCATGCAGATGTTCGCCGCCGTGCTGCGTGACCGCTACGCCGAAAAGGACGCCGCGGACGGACGCACGACCTATCACATCGCCATCATGCCCTGCACGGCGAAGAAGATGGAGGCGGCGCGCGAGGAGTTCATCCACGACGGACGCCCCGATGTGGACCTGGTGCTGACCACGCGCGAAATCATCGACATGCTGCGCGAGACGGGCATCCGCCTCTCGGAGATGGAGCTGGAATCCCCCGACCTGCCGTTCGGCATGGGCTCCGGCGCGTCGATGATTTACGGCACGTCCGGCGGCGTGGCGGAGTCCGTGGTGCGCCACTGCGTGCCCGACAAGAGCAAGAACGCCCTGCGCGAGATTGAGTTCATGGGCCTGCGCGCCGATGCGCCCATCAAGGAGGCGACCATCCACCTCGGCGGACAGGAGCTGCGCCTTGCGGTGGTCAACGGGCTTGCCAACGCGCGCGCCCTGCTCAAGGACATCGACGAGGGCAAGACCTTCTACCACCTCATCGAGGTCATGACCTGCAGCGGCGGCTGCGTCGGCGGCGGCGGACAGCCGCAGAGCATGCACGCCACCAAGCTCGAGCGCCGCGACGGTCTGGGCCGCGCGGACCACTCCGCGTCCTTCAAGCGCGCCGAGCGCAACCCCGTCGTCATGCGGATGCTGGAGGAGATGGGCGAGCACAAGGCGCACGAGCTGCTGCACGTGAGCTACGTCAAGGAGTAATCCGCTTGCCGCCAACGCTGCTCCATCGTTTGCGGCGGTTCCATACAAAACGAAACAGAGCGAATTCGGAAGTCCGGCGCGCAGCCGGACTTCCTTTTTCAAACATTGAGCTGTCCTTTGCCTAATACTGATTTCAAATCAAAATGATTGATTTGAAATCGCGCGTGCTTCGCACGCTCATGCCGCGCAGAGCGCGTCATGTCGTCTCATGCGATACCTACGCGCCTGCGGCGCTATCAAAATGCTTTTCAAGCATTTTG
>JAILRK010000274.1 GCA_024698225.1 Oscillospiraceae bacterium
CCGATGCGATTTCTCGCACCGAACTCTGGTGCTTTGTTTGTTCTTCGTTGTTTAATTTACAAGGTACTCGCTCCGTTCGTTCGCCGTGCGGCTCAACCGCGGAACAGGTGCTACTATACTCGCTATCCGCCGTTTTGTCAAGCCCTTTTTTGAAATTTTTCAAAAAAGTTTTTTCGCATCTCCGCTGACAAACCAGCACGGCTGTGCTATACTTTATAAGATACCGTTTTGAGAGGAGGCAGACGCGTGCGCATCACCCGAATCAACGCGAGCTTCGGCGTATTGCAGCAGCGTACGCTTGCCTTTGCGCCCGGGCTGAACATCCTTGAGGCTCCCAACGAATCCGGCAAGTCCACGCTGGCGATTTTCCTGCGGACGATGCTCTACGGGCTCAACACGCGGGACCGCGGGCTGCTGGCGGACAAGAACCGCTTTCAGCCCTGGACGGGCGCGCCGATGCGCGGAACGCTGACACTGGAGAGCGAGGCCTACGGCGCAATCACGCTGCAGCGCGACACCCTGCGCGCCAACAGCCCGATGGGGCAATTCTCCGCTGTCTATGCCGGCACGGACGAACCTGTCCCGGCGCTGCACGCCGACGACTGCGGCGAGACGCTGCTTGGTGTGCCGCGTGAGGTCTTCGAACGCAGCGCCTTCATTCGTCAGAGCGGGCTTGCCATTGCACCGGATTCCGAGCTGGAGCGACGCATTGCCGCGCTCATCACCACAGGCGAGGAGGGCGTCCCCTGGTCCGAGGCGATGGCGGCGCTGAAAAAGCAGCGCAACGCGCGACGCCTTAACGCACGCAGCGGCACGATTCCAACGCTGGCGCGTGAAATTGACGCATACAGCGACACGCTTGCCGCGCTGCGCGACCAGCGCGACGCACGCGAGGACGCCCTGCGGGAGGCAGACGCCCTGCAGGAAGAGGAGGCGCGTTTGCGCGCCGCCCTGCGCACCCACGAGATTGCCGACGTGCAGCAGCAGTACGTCGCACGGGAATACGCCAAACGCGACGCGGAGAGCGCGCAGCGGCAGGAGCGGCAGTTCCGCTCCATGCTCGCCGACCTCCATGTTCCTCCGCAGGAGACGCTGCTGGAAGAACAGCGCCGGTTGGAAGCGGCGGATGCGCTGACACAGCAGCAGACGGAGGCAGACCTTGCACGGGACGCCGCCGACGCGGCGCTACATGCGCTGCGCTCCGGCGGCAGACCGCCCCCGCTCCGCACGCGCGGACTTCTGTGCCTGCTTGCCGCCCTGCTCTGCGCAGCGCTGACAGCGGCAGCACTGCTTCTGCCCACACGGCTGCCCCCGGTCATGCGCTGGGCCGGTGCCGGAATCCCCGTCTTTCTGGCGCCGTTTCTTTGGGAACTGCGGCGCTGCAAACAGCTCCGCCGCGCCTACGCACACGATGAGGCGAGGCAGTGCGACACCCTGCGGGACGCGGAGGCGCTGTGCACCGCGCTGCGCGCGCAGCGCGAGCGCATCCTCGCCCAGATTTTGGATGCCGTCCCCGTCGGCGACGAGGCGAGCGCGCGCAGCTACCTTTCGGAAAATCTGGCGCGCTATGACACGCTTTCGGAGCTCACGCGCGATGCGCATGCCAAGCGTCTGCACTACGAAAGCTGCCCCGTCCCCGACCTGCACGGCATCCCCGCCTATCCCGTCACGCGTCCCCCGGAGCCGCCGGAGGCGCTGCGCGCCGCGCTGGCGCACGTCTCGGCACAACGCGCCGCGGCACAGAGCCGCGCAGACGTCGCCGCCGGACAGCTTGCCGTTCTCGGTGACCCCGCCGTGGTGGAAGCAGAGCTGGGACAGAAGCGCGAACAGCTTGCCGCAGCACAGGCGGAATACGACGCGCTCACAACGGCTATGGAGGCGCTGGAGCAGGCAAACGCCGCCCTGCAAAGCCGCTTTTCGCCGGAGCTGGGCAAGCGCGCCGCGGCATACTTCTCTGCGCTGACCGGCGGCAAATACGACGCCCTCGCTCTGGACCGTAGCTTTCGTGCGCTTGCCACCGAGCATGGGGCCGTCGTCGGACACGACGCCGGTCTGCTCAGCCAGGGCACGGGCGACCAGCTATACCTCGCGGTGCGCCTTGCCATCTGCGACATGGTGCTGCCCGCGGAGCGTCACGTTCCGCTGGTGCTGGACGACGCGCTGGTCAACTTTGACGACGCACGCTGCGCCGCTGCGCTGGAGCTGCTGCAGCACATCGCACAGACGCGGCAGGTCCTGCTGCTCAGCTGTCAGCACCGCGAGGCGGCGTACCTGGCGGACCGCCCAAACGTCAACATCGCAACACTATAGAGATAAGGAGAACCAACATGAGTGAAGCAACCGTAGAAAACTGCACACACAACTGTTCGACCTGCGGGCAGGACTGCTCCTCGCGCACGGCGCCGCAGTCCATGCTCAAGCCGCCGCATGACCTTGCGCGCGTGGGCCGCGTGTACGGCGTGGTGTCCGGCAAGGGCGGCGTCGGCAAGAGCATGGTCACAAGCCAGCTTGCCGTGCTGCTCAGGCGCCGCGGCTATACCGTCGGCATCATGGACGCGGACGTCACCGGCCCGTCCATCCCGCAGGCCTTCGGCATCCACGAGAAGGCAGTCGGCACCGAGAACGCGCTGCTCCCCTGCGTCAGCAAGGGCGGCGTGCAGGTGATGAGCATCAACGTCCTGCTCGACGACGAAACCGACCCCGTCATCTGGCGCGGTCCCGTCATCGGCGGCGTGGTGCAGCAGTTCTGGACCGATGTGCTCTGGGACGTGGACTACCTGATGGTCGACATGCCTCCGGGAACGGGCGACGTGTCGCTCAACGTGTTCCAGCAGATTGCGCTGGACGGCATCGTGGTCGTCACCTCCCCGCAGGACCTGGTGAGCATGGTCGTTGAAAAGGCGGTCAAAATGGCGGAGAAGATGGGCGTGCCCATCGTCGGTCTGGTGGAGAACATGAGCTACGTCCCATGTCCCGACTGCGGCAAAAAGATTTACCTCTTCGGCGAGGGCAAGACCGAGGAGGCGGCGCGCCGCCACGG
>JAILRK010000275.1 GCA_024698225.1 Oscillospiraceae bacterium
CAAAATGCTTGAAAAGCATTTTGATAGCGCCGCAGGCGCGTAGGTATCGCATGAGACGACATGACGCGCTCTGCGCGGCATGAGCGTGCGAAGCACGCGCGATTTCAAATCAATCATTTTGATTTGAAATCAGTATCAAATACACGACCATCTCGTTCAAAAACAAGAAAAAGATCGAACGTCCAGAATCGGAACAACTTCGTTTCGAGCATACGCACGAAGCGCTGGTGGACAAAGAAACGTGGGAGATCGTGCAGGAGATCAGGGCGCACAAGCGTCGCAGGACGAACATGGACGAGCAGGATATGTTCTCCGGGCTGGTCTACTGCGCCGATTGCGGCAGCACGATGACGCTGAGCCGGTCGCATACGATGAAAGAAAGCCAGTACAACTTCACCTGCCAGAACCATCGCAAGAACGGGAAGAACGTATGTTCTCCGCATTATATCCGCGAAAATGTCCTCGCCGCCGTGGTACTCGACGATATCCGCCGCCTGACACACTTCGCACGGCAAAATGAAGTTTGCTTCGCCCAACACATTGGGATGAGACAAACAAAAGCGGCGCGGAAGGAAATCAATGCGCTCCAGAAGCGCATCGACGCAGACACCAAACGTGACGCGGAACTGACGAGGCTCTTCAAACGTCTCTATGAGGACTCGGCACTTGAGCGTATCCCCGACGAGCAGTACCGCATCCTCTCGAACGAGTATCTCACGGAGCAGAAGCGGATTCAGGAGGAGCTGCCCAAACTGCTGGCGCGTCAGCAGGAGCTTCGGGATAGCGTCGCCAACGTCGCACGGTTCATCGACAAGGCGAAGGAATACGGGCAGATTGAGAATCTGACGCCGGAAATCCTGCGGACGTTCGTTAAGCGCATTGAGATTGGCGAACGTGACAAGCGGTATTCCCGCAACGCCCCGCAGGACATTGTTATCTACTACCGCGACATTGGCTTGGTGGATGATTTGCCGCAGAGTATGGCGGAGGAAGAAAATCGCCCCGAAACTCAGGAAATCGCCTGCTGATTGCGGAAAAGCGCGACGGGAGCCCGTGTGCAAACACAGGTTCCCGTCAAGAAAAAAGAATTAGATGGGGTAGGGTCAGTTATTCTCCCTATGAAAAAATGCCGTGAGCGGTCGTTTTTCTATGGGATTGTCATTCGTCGAGGAAATAGACCGTGCCGGAGCGGCGGCCGAACTGCATGCACTCGTAAATCGTGTCCATATACAGGTCGACGCTTGCGCCGCGTACGCCGGTGTCCTCGGCGCACGCCATGCCGTAGGTGTAGGCGCCGTCGTTGGAGGCGATGAACAGCTTGCTGCCCAGCGGGATGACGCGCTTGTCCACCGCGACGACGCCGACCTCCACGGTTGTGCCGGTCGCCGTAATCGTGCCGACGGTGCGCTGCTGGGAGCTGTAGGCGGTGCAGGTGACGACCATCGTGCCGGAGAAATGCAGGGCGTCGCCGGAGGAGAGCAACAGATACCCGCTGCCGTCCTCGCGCAGGTCAACGGAGGCGATGGTGTCGCCCGGCTGCGCCTCGGTGACGAGGGCGCCGACAGACACGATTTCGTCCACCGGGTCCTGCACGGCTTCGGAGACGCTCTGACGGGAGACCAGCTCGCCGTCGGCGTAGATGACCTCATAGGTGATGGCGCGGCTGCCGTTCACACCCGCCTGCGTGACAACGCTTGTGCCCTTGGGTACGGTGTAGTCCGTGCGGTAGACGGTTTGGTACGCCACGGTTTCCGTCTCCGTCTCGTAGAAGGTGAAGTCGGCGGAGACCTCCACCACGACGTCCTCGCCGGAGAGGTCAACGAAGACCATGTCCAGCGGGCTGAGCGTCACGTTCTCGCGCTGCAACAGCGCGCTGACGGTCTCGTTTTTGCGGCTGGTGGCGTACAGCTCTGCCTCACCCTGACGGATAATCACTTTCCGTCCGCTCGGCAGGGCTGTGTCCGCGGCCTCCGCCGTCGAGCCCTCCGTCACGACACGGCTGGCGTCCGCGGCGTCCGTGCCGCCGGCGATGACGGTGCTGATGCCGTCGCTGATGAAATACAGCGCGCTTGCCGACAGCTCCGGCAAGCAAATGCAAAGCAACGTGACGACAAGCAGCAGTGTGAGCGCCGCCTTGCACAGGCGAACCGCCGGGACGCGGTGCTTTTGCTGATGTTGTTCTATTATCATGAAAACCATTCTCCTTTGTTCTTCGGCGCAGTGCTGCGCCGTGCTCCAAAAGGTTACAGGCTTGTCACTCAAGATTACAAATTGTAACCTTTCGGAACGATGCGCAGTATAGCGCAGGAAACCGGATTTGTCAAGTTGACGATTTGGCGTTATGTCAAGCAAAAAGTGCGATTTGAGACGCGATTTTCCCTTTTTGACAGCAATATTTGACGAATAGAGCAGAGCGACGCCTCGTAAGGGTGGGTTCTCTGCGCGGAATGAACAAAAATCTCATAATAAAGAAGAAACGAAAGAAAAATCTTGACAATCTGATACCGATATGATATTAAAATGATATCAGATTTGAAGGGGGTGCCTGCAATGCAGGAAAAACAACTGACTTCGCGGAAAAACGGCATGGTTGTGCTGCTGGCGGTGCTGCTGGTCTACGTTGTAGCGGTGGTGCTGCTCTTCCTGGCAATCAACAAGGTGTTCGGCTTCGAGGAGGTCATCAAGCATCCGGACGGGGAGGGGTTTTATTATGAGTACGT
>JAILRK010000137.1 GCA_024698225.1 Oscillospiraceae bacterium
GAAAAGCATTTTGATAGCGCCGCAGGCGCGTAGGTATCGCATGAGACGACATGACGCGCTCTGCGCGGCATGAGCGTGCGAAGCACGCGCGATTTCAAATCAATCATTTTGATTTGAAATCAGTATTAAAATGGAAAAGATAATTGAAGGGCTGCACAGCAGCCGGGCAGACAGGAGGAACAGGGGATGGACAACAACAGGCCCAGGGGCAGACAGACACACATCACCGGCAAGGGAAAGGACATCTACCGGCGCGGTGAGGGACTCGGCACGGGTCCGGTCGGCAGCGCCGACGGACACAGCGGGCGCATGGACAGCGGCAGCAGCAGCGGCGGCGGCAAGCGCGCCGGCGGCAGAAGCCCGCTGATGACCATCATCGTCATCGCCGTCATGCTGCTCGGCGGAGGCGGCGCCGGCCTCAGCGGTCTGCTTGGCGGCGGCTCGTCGGGGCAGGACGTCTCCGTGGAGCAGCCGGAGAGCGCCTACGTGCAGCAGCAACAGCAGCCGAGCACGTCCTCGGGCATGTCCCAGACGCTCAGCAGTCTGCTCGGCAGCTACGGCGGCGTGTCCGACGGCTGGAGCGCCGGCAGCAACACCGGGCGGCTGAACACCGCGGTGGCCAGCGGCGCGCGCGCCAAGCGGACGACGATTCTCGGCGGCGGGCAGGACACGGTGACGCTGATGGTCTACCTCTGCGGCACCGACCTGGAGTCCAAGTACGGCATGGGCACCGCAGACCTGCAGGAGATGGCCTCCGCCACGCTCAGCGACAAAATCAACCTCATCGTCTACACCGGCGGGTGCAAGCAGTGGAAGAACAGCTCCGTCAGCAGCAGCATCAACCAGATTTACAAGATAGAGCGCGGCGGACTGCTGCCGCTGGCGCAGGACAAGAGCGCCCCCGCCATGACCGAGCCCTCCACGCTCAGCGGCTTTATTCAGTACTGCGCGGAGCACTACCCCGCCAACCGCAACGCGCTGATTCTCTGGGACCACGGCGGCGGCTCCCTGAGCGGCTACGGCTATGACGAGAAGTATGCGCGCGCCGGCTCCATGAGTCTCGGCGGCATTGACCGCGCGCTCTCCGACGCGGGCGTCAGCTTCGACTTCATCGGCTTTGACGCCTGCCTGATGGCAACGCTGGAGAACGCGCTGATGCTCAGCAAACACGCCGACTACCTGATTGCCTCCGAGGAGACGGAGCCCGGCGTGGGCTGGTACTACACCAACTGGCTGAGCAAGCTCTCCGCGAACACCTCCATGCCGACCATTGAAATCGGCAAGAACATCGTGGACGACTTTGTCAGCGTCTGCGCCCAGAAGTGCCGTGGGCAGGACACGACGCTCTCCGTGGTCGACCTTGCCGAGCTGGAGTGCACGGTCCCCGAGACCTTCCGCGCCTTTGCCGCGGACACGCTCTCGCTGCAGGAGAGCGACTTTGCGCGCGTCTCCCACGCGCGCGGCTCGGCGCGCGAGTTTGCGGCATCGAACAAAATCGACCAGGTGGACATGGTGCACCTCGCCACGAACCTCGGCAGCGACGACGCGCAGGCGCTCGCCGACGCGCTGCTCTCCGCGGTGAAGTACAACAAGACCTCAAGCTCCGTGTCCAACGCCTACGGGCTCTCCGTCTACTTCCCGTATCGGCGCACCGCGAAGGTCAGCACCGCCGCGGCGACCTATGACGACATCGGTCTTGACGACGAATACACGCGCTGCATCCGCCAGTTCGCCAGCATGGGCGCGGCGGCGCAGACGGTCTCCGGCTCCGCAGCCTCCAACGCCGGCAGTCCGCTGGGCAGTCTGCTCGGCACGGTGGTTTCGAGCGGCGGCAGCGCGCTTGCCGGCAGCGACCAGATGACGCAGGCGCTGCTCGGCATCCTGTCGGGCAGCATCGGCGGCGGACGCGCCATGGACACCGAGCGCGCCGCAGCCTACCTGACCGAGCACCAGCTTGACGCGGCGCAGCTGGTCTGGCTGGGCGACGAGCCGGAGCTCCGGCTCAGCGAGGAGCAGTGGGCGCTGGTCAACGACCTCGCGCTCAGCGTCTTCTACGACGACGGCAACGGCTACATCGACCTCGGTCTGGACAACGTGTTCTCCTTCACCGACGACGGCGCGCTGCGCGGCGCCTACGACGGAAGCTGGCTCGCCATCGACGAGCAGCCCGTGGCGTACTACCACCTCGCGGACGTCTACGAGGGCGACAACTACGTCATCACCGGCTACGTGCCCTGCCTGCTCAACGGCGAGCGCGCGGAGCTGCTGCTCACCTTCGACAACGACCGCCCCTATGGCGTCATCACCGGCGCGCGGCGCGTCTACAACGAGGGCGAGACGGAGACCGTGGCCAAGAGTGTCACGGAGCTCAGTGAGGGCGACACGGTCGAGTTCGTCTGCGACTACTACAGCTACGGCGGCGAGTACCGCGACAGCTTCCTGTTCGGCGCGCCCTGGACCTACCACGCGGATGCGCAAATCAGCAACGTGCTCATCCCCGCAGAGCGCACGAACGCAACCTACCGCTTCACCGACGTCTACGGTCAGCACTACTGGACCAGCCAAATCCCATAAGCGATGCACACCCCCTGCGGCAGTCACTGCGCCGCAGGGGGACGTTTTTACGCTGCGCTTGCTTTTGCGCGGCGGATAGACTATAATCGTAGACACCTTCCACTTGAAAGGAGATGCCACATGGAATTCAAATTTGACCCTGCGGCGGGCGGGTTCCACATCGACCCCAACGCCACACCCAAGGCGAGAAAGCCGCGCAAGCCCATCGGCAGCAAGGGCGCGCGCATCGCCATCAACATCGTCGTGACGCTGGTCGTCGCGCTGGTGCTGTTTTACGTTCAATTGCCGGCAATCAACCTGCATGCCGAGGAGTTCTACGCCTTCGTGCTGCTGCTCTGCCTGGTCTACTGCGGCTGCGCGATGCTGACCTCCGGCTTCCAGGGCACGGGCGCAAAGGGCTACTTCTCCTTCGTGCGCAAGCAGTGCACGATTCCCTTCCTCCTCACCGCGGCGCTGCTCGTCATCGCGCTCGTGGGCGCGGCAAGCTCCTGGGTCGTGCTGCGCGCGAACTCCTACCAGAAGCTGCTGACCGTGCAGGCGGGCGACTTCGCCTCCGAGGTGGACGAAATCAGCTATGACCAGATTCCCATGCTGGACGGCGCGAGCGCGCAGCGCCTCGGCGACCGCAAGCTCGGCGAGCTGGCGGACATGGTCTCGCAGTTCGAGGTTGCGGAGGACTACACCCAAATCAACTACCACAGCCGCCCCGTGCGCGTCACGCCCCTGCGCTACGGCGACGTCATCAAGTGGTTCAACAACCGCAGCGAGGGTCTGCCCGCCTACCTCATCATCGACATGGTGACGCAGAACGTCGAGGTCGTGCGCCTGAGCGAGGGCATGAAGTACACCACGGCGGAGCACTTCTCCCGCAATCTCTACCGTCACCTGCGCTTCCACTACCCCACGATGATGTTCGACACGCCCATCTTTGAAATCGACGAGAGCGGCGTCCCCTACTGGGTGTGCGCCAAGCGCGAGAAGACCATCGGGCTCTTCGGCGGCGACGACAACAACGGCGCGGTGCTGGTCAACGCCATCACGGGCGAGAGCGCCTACT
>JAILRK010000150.1 GCA_024698225.1 Oscillospiraceae bacterium
CTACGCCGAGTATGCGCGCCACATGGCGCTCGTGCGCGCCGAGGGCGAGCGCGTCATCGCAGCGGCGCGCGCCGAGGGCCGGCACATCATCGTGCTGGCGGGCCGTCCCTACCACATCGATCCCGAGATCAACCACGGCATCGACACGCTCATCACGCGCATGGGCGCGGCGGTGGTGACGGAGGACGCGATCTCCGACCGCGTCCGGCCCTTTGCCACGACAGTGCTCAACCAGTGGACCTATCACGCGCGGCTGTACGCGGCGGCGAAATACTGCACCACGCAGCCGGACATGGATCTCGTGCAGCTGGTGTCCTTCGGCTGCGGCGTGGACGCCATCACGACCGACGAAACGCGCAAGATCCTGCGCGAGAGCGGCAAGCTCTACACCCAGCTCAAGATCGACGAGATCACCAACCTCGGCGCGGTGCGCATCCGGCTTCGCAGCCTTTTCGCCGCGCTGGAGGAAAAGGAGGCAAGCGCCCATGGAGACGAATCATCCGCTCTTCACGCCTGACATGAAGGCGACGCATAAGATCCTCATTCCCAATATGGCGCCGGTGCAGTTCCGCATCCTCGCCGCCGCCATGCGGCACGAGGGCTACGACGTGGAGCTTTTGGGCAACTGCGGCTCCCACGTCGCCGAGCAGGGGCTCAAATACGTCCACAACGACACCTGCTATCCCGCGCTTCTGGTCATCGGGCAGTTTCTCGACGCGCTGGAATCGGGGAAGTACGACCTCAATCGCACGGCGCTGATCATCACGCAGACCGGCGGCGGCTGCCGCGCGTCGAACTACATCTTCCTGCTGCGCAAGGCGCTCTCTCGTGCGGGCTACGGGAGCATTCCGGTGCTGAGCCTCAACTTCTCGGGTCTTGAAAAGGACTCCAGCCTGCCGATGAACGTGCATTTCGTGCGTATGCTCCTCGCCGCCATCTACTACGGCGACCTGCTCGTGACGCTGCGCGCGCAGACCGAGCCGTACGAGCTGCACCGCGGCGACGCGCTCGCGCTTCAGGAGCGGTGGCTCGATACGATCTGCCGAGATATCCTGCGCGGGCGCGGCTACTCCCAGCGCGAGATGGCGCGCGTCATGCCCCGCATCGCGCGCGAGTTCGCCGCCATCCCCGTCGACCGCGTACCGAAGGTCAAGGTCGGCGTGGTGGGAGAGATCTACGTCAAATATTCGCCGCTGGGCAACAACGACCTTGAAAAATTCCTCGCCTCACAGGACTGCGAGGTGAATCTCCCCGGGCTGATGGGCTTTGTGCAGTACTGCGCCTACAACCTCTCCGAGGCGGCGCGGCTCTACGGCGGGACTTTCGCGCAAAAGCACGTTTCGGACCTCGTGCTCGCCTACATCGGGCGCATGGAGACGGTCATCATCTCCTCGCTCAAGGACGCCGGCTATCACGCGCCGCTGCCGTTTCGCGAGTTGACGAAGCTTGCCGACGGCATCATCGGCCGCGGCGACGTGATGGGGGAGGGCTGGCTGCTGACCGCCGAGATGGTCGAGCTGATCCGCGCGGGCTATGAGAACATCGTCTGCGCCCAGCCGTTCGGCTGCCTTCCCAACCACATCTGCGGCAAGGGCATGATCAACAAGCTGCGCGAGCTCTATCCCAACTCCAACATCACGCCCATCGACTACGACCCCGGCGCGACGCGCGTCAATCAGGAAAACCGCATCAAGCTCATGCTCGCCGTCGCGCGCGAGCGTCTTGCCGAGCGCGAGGGCGCCGCGCCGCACAAAAGCGCGTGACTCTCAGCGCACCGCGCGCAGCGCGTCGGGCCGGCAGTAGAGGCAGCCCGTCTCGGGCGTGACGCCCATGCGCGCGAACAGCTCCTCCAGCGTCACAAATGCAAACCCGCGCGCACGCAGCGCGTCGATAGCGGCAAGCGCCGCCTCCACGCTGGTCTCATAGCTGTCGTGCAGCAGCACGATATCCCCGTCCGCGACATGGTCCACGATGTCGCGGGCGGTTTTTTGCGCGTCCAGCACGCGCCAGTCCTCGGTGTCGAGCGTCCAGTAGACGAGCGGCGCTTTTGCCTCGCGCAGCGTCTCGGCGCTCGCGAAGCCCCAGGGCGGGCGGATCCAGTAGCCGCTCCCGCCCAGGACGCGCTCCAGCGCCGCCTCCGTGCGCGAAAGCTCCTGCCTGCCCACCGCGCCGCTCGTGTCGAGGCGGCGGTGCGTCCAGGTGTGGTTGCCGATCTGATGCCCCTCCGCCGCCATGCGCCGCACCAGCGCTTCCTGCCCCTCGATCTGCTCGCCGATAACGAAAAAGGTCGCGTGCGCGCCGCGCTCGCGCAATCCGTCGAGCAGCCGTTCGGTCGTTTTGCCGTTGGGGCTGTCGTCAAACGTCAGCGCGACATAGCGCGGCTCCTCCGGCTCGAAGGCGGGAACCGCGCGGCGGGCGGCTGCGAGCGCGAGCAGCGGCAGGAGCAGCAGGCAAAGATACAGTCGTTTTTTCATACCGCATCCTATGCGGCAAAAAGCCCTTTTATACGGCCTCAAGAGCACCGTATAAAAGGGCTTTTTGTTTGTGAAATGATCAAACAAGTTCGATCATTGCGGTCTACAAAACGCTAAGAGCCGCGCTGCGCGCGGTTGCGTTTTGCCCGCTCACTGCGGTGAGTGTCGGCTTTCGCCTCGACCACAATGATCAAACAAGTTCGATCATTGCGGTCTCGGCGGCGTCGCCGCGGCGGACGCCGGTGCGCGTGATGCGGGTGTAACCGCCGTTGCGCTCCGCGTAGCCGGGGGCGATCTCCTTGAAGACCTTCTTGACGACGTCTTCGCGGGTGATGAACGCCATCGCCTGACGATAGGCGGCGAGGTCGCCCTTCTTGCCGAGGGTGATCATCTTTTCAGCGAGGGGCTTGACTTCCTTGGCGCGCGTGACGGTGGTCTCCAGCTTGCCGTTGTCCAGAAAATCTGTGACCTGCTGGCGGAGCATCGCGCGGCGCTGGTCGGTGGTCTTGCCGAGCTTACGGGTTCCGGGCATATCGTTTCCCTCCTTTACAGGATATCAGTTAGTTGTTTTCCTCGCTCGCGAGGGACAGGCCCATCATCGCGAGCTTGTTGATGACCTCTTCAAGCGACTTGCGCCCGAGGTTGCGGACCTTCATCATGTCGTCCTCGGTCTTGGAGATCAAGTCCTCGACGGTGTTGATGTTGGCGCGCTTGAGGCAGTTGAAGCTGCGCACCGAGAGATCCAGCTCCTCGATGGTGAGCTCCAGCACCTTGTCGCGCTGCGCCTCCGCCTTCTCGACCACCGTGGAGCGGGTGCTCATGGTGTCGCTGAGGTCGGTGAAGAGCGTGAAGTGATCGCACAGGATCTTCGCGCCCAGAGAAACGGCGTCGCGCGGGGAGATCGTGCCGTCCGTCCAGACTTCAAGCGTCAGCTTGTCGAAGTCGGTCATGTTGCCCACACGGGTGTTCTCCACCGTGTAGTTGACCTTGTAGACGGGGGTATAGATGGAATCGACGGGGATCGTGCCGATGATCGTCTGCGCGGGCTTGTTGCGGTCGGCGGGCACATAGCCGCGGCCGTGGCTGAGCGTGATCTCCATGTTGAGCGTCGCGCCAGCGTCAAGCGTTGCGATGTGCAGTTCCGGATTGAGGATCTCGACCTCGCTGTCGCCCTTGATGTCGCCGGCAGTGACCTCGCAGGGGCCGACCGCCTCGATGTAGACGGTCTTGCCGCTATCCGCGCCGTCGAGCCTGGCGATCAGGCTCTTGATGTTCAGAACGATCTCCGTCACATCCTCCTTGACGCCGGGGATGGTGGAAAACTCGTGCTGCACACCCGCGATCTTGATCGTGGTCGCCGCCGTGCCGGGCAGGGACGAGAGCATGATGCGCCGCAGCGCGTTGCCGAGCGTGATGCCGTAGCCGCGCTCAAGAGGCTCCACGACGTACTTGCCGTAGGTGCCGTTTTCAGGGTCTTCGATGCACTCGATCTGGGGCTTTTCAATTTCAATCAAAGCAATAACCCTCCTTCTTCAATTTGCGGCCTGAACAGTAGCCATGAGAAAATGCATGATGAGGGTGTTCCGATTACTTCGAGTACAACTCGACGATCAGGTGCTCCTCGATCGGGAGGTCGATGTCCTCGCGCGCGGGCATACGCACGACCTTGCCCTTGAGGACGTTCTTCTCTTTTTCCAGCCACGTCGGCACCGTGAACACGGGCGCATCCTCGCCGGTGAGGCGCTTGAACATGACGGAGGAACGGCTCTTCTCCGAAACCTCGATCACGTCGCCGACCTTCACGAGGTAGGACGGGATGTTCACGCGCTTGCCGTTGACGGTGAAGTGACCGTGGCTGACCGCCTGGCGTGCCTCGCGGCGGGTCATGGCGAAGCCGAGACGATACACGACGTTGTCCAGACGGCGCTCGATGGTGCTGAGCATGACCTCGCCGGTCTGGCCCTGCGCCTTGGACGCCTTCTCATAGTACTCGCGGAACTGCTTTTCCAGAATACCGTAGACAAACTTGACCTTCTGCTTCTCGTTGAGCTGGCGGGCATACTCGCTCTGCTTACGGCGCATCTGGCCCTTGGGGTTGCGGTTGCTCTCGGACTTGGTCTTGCCGGTGTAGCCCATAGCCGCAGGAGAAATGCCCAGCGCTCTGCAGCGCTTCACGATGGGCTGTTGATTCTTAGCCATTGTTCACTTTCCTCCTTCTATCAGACGCGGCGGCGCTTCGGGGGACGGCAGCCGTTGTGCGGGATGGGGGTAACGTCTTTGATCATCGTGACCTCAAGACCGACGGCCTGGAGGGCACGGATCGCAGCCTCGCGGCCCTGGCCGGGGCCCTTGACGAAGACCTCGACGGTCTTGAGGCCATGCTCCATGGCGGCGGTGGCGGCCGTCTCGGCGGCGCTCTGCGCGGCGAACGGCGTGGACTTCTTGCTGCCACGGAAGCCGAGGCCGCCCGAGGAAGCCCAGGAAAGGGCGTTGCCCTGAGAGTCGGTCACGGTGACCATGGTATTGTTGAAGGAAGAACGGATATGGACCTGGCCGCGTTCTACGTTCTTCTTTTCACGACGGCGGCGGACAACCTTCTTGCCGCCGGCAGCAGACTTAGCAGTAGCCATTTAAAATTCTCCCTCCTTACTTCTTCTTGTTCGCAATGGTCTTCTTCGGGCCCTTGCGGGTGCGCGCGTTGGTCTTGCTGCGCTGACCGCGGACGGGCAGGCTGCGGCGATGACGGGTGCCGCGATAGCAGCCGATCTCGCTCAGGCGCTTGATGTCAAGCGCGGTCTGACGGCGCAGGTCGCCCTCGACGATGTAGCCGTGGTCGATGACCTCGCGCAGCTTTGTTTCCTCCGCGTCGGTGAGATCCTTCACGCGGGTATCGGGGTTCACGCCAGCCTTCTCAAGGATGTCGCAGGCGCTCTTTCTGCCAATGCCGTAAATGTAGGTCAAGCCGATTTCGATGCGCTTGTCCTTCGGCAGGTCAATACCGGCAATACGTGCCATTCTTTTTTACCTCCAATTCTCTCAGCCCTGGCGCTGCTTGTGCTTCGGATTCTCGCAGATGACCATAACACGGCCTTTGCGGCGAATGATCTTGCACTTCTCGCACATGGGCTTCACGGACGGTCTTACTTTCATGTCTGAAACCTCCAATTACTTTGTTCGCCATGTGATCCGACCGCGGGTCAGGTCATACGGGGACATCTCCACCGTGACCTTGTCACCGGGCAGGATCCTGATGAAATTCATTCTGAGCTTTCCGGAAATATGCGCCAGAATCGTGTGGCCATTTCCGATATCTACCTGGAATGTGGTGTTGGGCAGGGATTCAACCACCGTGCCCTCCACTTCGATCATGTCGGATTTTGCCAAGTGTTATCCCTCCTGGTCGGAATTCTCTGCACCGCTGTACGATGCAATTGATTTGCGAAGTTCGCTGTTCGTGATTTTCTCGTTTTCTCTGATTTTGACGGAAACACGGTCGCCGGTGTCGGAGATGAAGCGGGCGTGCTTGCGCTTCTTCCGCTTCGGCACCTCCACCCGGCGGCTCTTGCCGTCCGCGAGGAGCAGGTAATCCCCGTCCGTATCCAGGACGTAGAAGAGCTTGCCGCGCTCGCGTCCGGCGGTCGCCTCAACCAGATGTGCTCTCTTAATCTCCATCGCACGCACCTCAGGGAGCGGGAACCGTCAGAAGCTCCGGTTCGCCTGCCGTGATGAGCAGCGTGTTTTCGTAGTGCGCAGCGTACTTGCCGTCCGCCGTTTTCACGGTCCAGCCGTCCGGCATCTGCCGGATTGCCGCCGTGCCGGCGTTGACCATGGGCTCCACCGCGATGGTCATGCCGCGCAGGAGCTTGGGGCCGTGGCCGCCCTTCCCGTAGTTCGGGATTTCGGGGCTCTCGTGCATGTTTCTGCCGACGCCGTGGCCGACGTACTCCCGCACGACGGAGAAGCCGTTGCGCTCCACGTACTCCTGCACCGCGTGTCCGATGTCCGAGACGCGGCAGCCCTCGCGGGCATACTGGATGCCCTCAAAGAAGCTCTGCCTCGTGACGTCGATGAGCCGCTGCGCCTCTGCGGAGATTGTTCCGCAGGCGTAAGTCGCCGCACAGTCGCCGTGAAAGCCCCCGATGTACGCGCCCACGTCCACGCTGACGATGTCGCCCTCGCACAGCACCCGGTCACCCGGGATGCCGTGGATGATTTCATCGTTGACGGACACGCACACGCTTGCGGGGTAGCCGTTGTAGTTGAGAAACGACGGCTCGGCGCCCTGTGACTTGATGAAACGGTATACTGCTTTGTCGATCTCTCGGGTTGTTACGCCGGGCTTTACCATTTCCCCTGCCAAGGCACGGGCAGCCGCGGTAATTTTTCCCGCTCGGCGCATCAATTCAATTTCTCTTGCCGATTTCAGTGTAATCATTCGATTACTCCTTCAGCAGCCTGAGAATCTCTGCGGAGGTGGCTTCGACGGAGCCTTGGTCCTCCACCGGGACCAGAACACCGCGGGACCGATAGAAGTCCTTGAGGGGCTCTGTTTCCTTATGATAGACCGCGAGACGCGATTTGACGGTCTCGGGGCATCATCCTTGCGCGTAATCAGCGCGCTGCCGCACACGTCGCACACGCCCTCCTGCTTCGGAGGCACGGCGACGACGTGGTAGCTCGCGCCGCACTTGGGGCACACGCGGCGCCCGCTCATGCGGTCCATGATGGTTTCGTCCGAAATCTCCAGGGAGACCACACGGTCGAACCTGATACCGTTGTGTTCCAGCGCCTCAGCCTGACCGATTGTACGGGGCACACCGTCGAGGATGTAGCCGTTCGCACAGTCCGGCTCGGCGAGCCGGTCGCGGATGATGCCAATGATGATCTCATCGGACACCAGCGCACCGCTGTCCATGCAGGCCTTTGCCTGCTTGCCCAGCTCACTCCCGCTGGCGACCGCCGCGCGGAGGATGTTGCCGGTGGAAACGGTAGGAATGCTCAGCTCCTTGGCGAGGATAGCAGCCTGTGTGCCCTTGCCTGCGCCGGGAGCGCCCAATAAAATCAGTTTCATCTCTTCTCTCCTTTATTCAAGGAAACCCTTGTACTGACGCATCAGCATCTGGTTTTCCAGCACCTGCACCGTTTCAAGTGCAACGCCGACCACAATGATGACGGACGTACCGCCGATGGCGAGCGCGTTGTTGTCAATCGCCTTGCCGACGATGAGCGGCGCGATTGCCACGATACCGAGATAGATCGCGCCAAAGAGCGTGACCTTCGAGAGCACCTTCGCAATGAAGTCGCTGGTCGGCTTGCCGGGACGGAAGCCCGGGATGAAGCCGCCCTGACGCTTCAGGTTGTTGGAGATCTCAACGGGGTTGAACTGGATGGTCGCGTAGAAATAGCTGAAGCCAATGATCATCAGGAAGTACACGAACAGGTACAGCACGGACTTCGTGTCAATGGCATTCAGGAACGCCGCGCCGAAGCTGCCCTCGGCAGGCGCCGGCAGGAACGCCGCAATCGTCGCCGGCAGAGAGGCAATGCTCTGCGCGAAGATGACCGGGAGCACGCCGGACATGTTCACCTTCATGGGAAGGGTGGACGCCTGACCGCCGTACATCTTGCGACCGACCTGACGCTTGGCGTACTGGACGGGGATGCGGCGCTCTGCGGCGCTGACATGCACAATCAGGATGATGAGCAACAGCATGCCGATGAGCAGCAGGAACATGTAGAAGGCGGCAAGCCCGGTGTTCTCTGCCATTTCGACGTAGCTGCGTGCCGCCGAAATCATGCTGGGCACGCGGGAGATGATGCCCGCAAACAGGATGATGGAGATGCCGTTGCCGACACCGAACTCGGTCACCTGTTCGCCGAGCCACATCACGAAGGAGGAGCCTGCCACGAACGACACGATGATGACCAACGCCGGCCAGACGCCGGAGCGCTCAAGGATGCCGTAGTTGCGCATGAGCATGTAGTAGCCAAAGCCCTGCAGCAGGGCGATGCCGACCGTCGCGTAGCGCGTGATGGAGGCAATCTTCTTCTTGCCGGCCTCGCCGCCGTCACGAGCCAGACGCTCGAGGGCGGGGATGGCGATGGTCAGCAACTGGATGATGATGGAGCTGTTGATGTAGGGCTGCACGCCGAGGGCGAACACCGTCGCCTGTGCGAAGGCGCCGCCGGACATCACGTTGTACAGGCCCAGCACCGTGGTGCCCATGCCGTCCAGATAGTTCTGGAGCAGCTCTGTGTTGACATAAGGGACCGGGATCGCATTGCCAAGGCGGAAAATGAGCAGGATCATGATCGTGAAGATGATCTTCTTCCGCAGCTCGGGAATGCCCCAGGCCTTGCGAATCGTTTGGACCACTTAGACCACCTCTGCCTTTCCGCCAGCCGCTTCGATAGCTTCCTTTGCGGACGCGGAAAACGCAGATGCCTGTACGGTGACTTTCTTGGTTACGGAACCGTTGCCAAGGACCTTGAAGCCGTTTTCGCACTTCGTAAGGATTCCCTTGGCAAGCAGCGCCTCTGCGGTGACAGTCTCGCCGTCCTCAAACTTGTTCAGAGCGTTCAGGTTGATGATTTCGTAGGGCTTTGCAAAGATGTTGTTGAAGCCGCGCTTCGGGGTGGTGCGCGTCATGGGCATCTGGCCGCCTTCGAAGCCGATGCGGACGCCGCCGCCGCTGCGGGCCTTCTGACCCTTGTGACCGCGGCCGCCGGTCTTGCCGTTGCCGCTGCCATTGCCGCGACCCTTGCGATAGGCCTCTCTGGTGGAACCGGCAGCAGGAGACAGTTCATGAAGTTTCATTTCGGCATCTCCTCCTTATTTCACTTCTGTGACCTTGAGCAGATAGCCAATCTGTGCAATCTTGCCGCGGGTCTGGTCATTGTCGGGCTGGACGCTGCAGTCGCCGATGCGGCGCAGGCCCATGGAGTTGGCAGTCGCGATGTGCTTGACATGTCTGCCGTTCAGGCTCTTGACGAGCTCAACATTCAATTTCGCCATGTCCGAGCCTCCTTATCCTTTGATCTCTTCCACGCTCTTGCCGCGGGTCTGGGCGACCTGCTGCGCATTGCGCATGGAACGGAGACCCTCGAACGCCGCACCGACGACGTTGTTGGGGTTGTTGGAGCGCAGGCACTTGGTACGGATGTCCTTGATGCCTGCCGCCTCGACGACCGCACGAACGGCGCCGCCGGCGATGACGCCGGTACCGGGGGCAGCGGGCTTGAGCAGCACGCGGCCTGCGCCGAACTCACCAATCGTCTCGTGGGGAATGGTGGTTCCCTCAAGCGTTACGTTAATCATGTTCTTCTTCGCCGCCTCAAGGCCCTTGCGGATTGCCTCGGGGACTTCGGAAGCCTTGCCAAGACCGTAGCCGACCTTGCCCTTGCCGTCACCGACGACCATCAGCGCGGAGAATTTCGCCACGCGGCCGCCCTTGACCGTCTTGGAAACGCGGTTGAGGAAAACGAGTTTTTCCATGTATTCGCTTTGTTCTCTTTCAAATCTGGGCATTTCTCTTTCCTCCTCCCTCAGAATTCCAGACCGCCCTCGCGGGCGCCTTCGGCGAGCTCGGCAACGCGGCCATGGTACAGGTAGCCGCCGCGGTCAAACACGACCTTGTCGATGCCCTTGGCCTTCGCACGCTCGGCAATCAGCTTGCCGACAGCGCGCGCGGCGGTCTTGTTGCCGCCGTTGCCCTCAATCTCCTTGTCGAGCGAGGACGCAGCAACCAGCGTGTTGCCGGCAACGTCGTCGATGACCTGGGCATAGATGTTCTTCTCGCTGCGGAATACGTTCAGGCGGGGTCTTTCGGGGGTGCCGGAGACCTTGGAACGGACTCTCTTATGACGCTTTAAACGCTGCGCCTTCGTATCGGGTCTTTTAATCATGTTCGGCACACCTCCTTATTTCTTCACGCCGGTCTTACCGACCTTGCGGCGGATGACCTCATCCACGTACTTGATGCCCTTGCCCTTGTACGGCTCAGGCGGGCGCTTCTCACGCAGCTCGGCGGCGAACTGGCCGACCTTCTGCTTGTCGCAGCCGGAGACAACGATGTGGTTGGGGTTGGGGACGTCGATGGCGATGTCCTCGGTCTCCATAACCTCAACGGGATGAGAGTAGCCGATGGTCAGGACGAGCTTCTTGCCGTCCTTGGCAGCACGGTAGCCGACGCCGTTGATTTCAAGTTCTTTCTTATAGCCCTCGGTCACGCCGACGACCATGTTGTGCAGCAGCGCACGGGTCAGGCCGTGCAGCGCGCGGTTCTCCTTCTCGTCGTTGGGACGGGAAACATGGAGCTCTGCGCCCTCCTGCTTGATGGTCATGACCGGGCTGAGCTTCTGTGTCAGGGTGCCCTTGGGTCCCTTGACGGTGACAAGGTTGCCGTTGGCGATGTTGACCTCAACACCGGCGGGAATGGCAACGGGCATTCTTCCGATTCGACTCATTGTTCTCTGCCCTCCTTACCATACGAACGCCAGGACTTCGCCGCCGACGTGGCTCGCGCGTGCGGCACGGTCGGTCATGACGCCCTTGGACGTGGAGACGATGGCGACGCCGAGGCCGCGGAGCACGCGGGGGAGCTCATCTGCGCCGACGTAGACGCGGAGGCCCGGCTTGGAAACGCGGCGAAGACCGGTGATGACCTTGTCCTTGCCGTTGTACTTGAGCGTGATGTGAATCATGCCCTGCACGCCGTCGTCTTCGACCTGAAAGCTCTTGATATAGCCCTCGTCCAGCAGAATCTGAGCAATGCTCTTCTTCATCTTGGAGGCGGGAACATCAACGGTCTCATGTCTTGCGTTGTTTGCGTTGCGGATGCGTGTGAGCATATCCGCAATGGGATCAGTGATATGCATTTTCGGTGTTCCTCCTAATTTAGAGTTACGGGTGTGACCCGTTTCGGCCGCGAGGTATCTCCTATAATTGGGAAATTATAGGAGACCTTTCGCAGTCCACGCCCCATATCAAAGGCGTTGTTGAAAATAGAATAGATGCAGGGGCTGCGTTCCTTCCGCGGATGTCTTAGAAGGACGCCTTTCTGACGCCGGGAATCTCGCCCTTGTAGGCGAGCTCGCGGAAGCAGATACGGCACACGCCGTAGTCGCGCAGATACGCGTGGGGACGACCGCACAGCTTGCAGCGGTTGTAGCGGCGGCTGGAGAACTTGGCAGGGCGGGCCTGCTTAATCTTCATAGAAGTCTTTGCCATGGTTCCTCCTCCTTAACGCTCAAACGGGGCGCCGACCAGCGTCAGCAGCTCGCGAGCCTCTTCATCGGTCTGGGCGGTGGTGCAGATGACGATATCCATGCCGCGGATTTTGTCGATTTTGTCGTACTCAATCTCGGGGAAAATCAGCTGCTCCTTGATGCCCAGGGCATAGTTGCCGCGGCCGTCGAAGGCGTTGGCGCTGATGCCGCGGAAGTCGCGGACACGGGGAAGCGCCACGTTGAAGAGACGATCGAGGAATTCCCACATCTTATCGCCGCGCAGGGTGACCTTCGCGCCGATGGGCATGCCCTCGCGGATTTTGAAGTTCGCGACGGACTTCTTCGCCTTGGTGATCACCGCCTTCTGGCCGGTGATGGTGCTCAGGTCACGCACGACGGCGTCGAGAACCTTCGCATTGTCGCGTGCCTCGCCGCAGCCGACGTTGACGACGACCTTCTCGATGCGGGGCACCTGCATGGTGGACTTATAGCCGAACTTCTTGAAAAGAGCCGGCGCAATGTCCGCTTTGTACTGTTCTTTCAGTCTTGCCATTGCAGCTTACTCCTTTCTTACAGCTCTGCGCCGCAGTGCTTGCACACGCGGGTCTTCTTGCCGTTTTCAATCTTGTGGGCGACGCGGGTGCCCTTCTTGCACTTCGGGCAGACAACCTGCACCTTGGACGCATAGAGCGCAGCCTCGCGCTTCACGATGCCGCCGGTCTCGCCCTGACGACGGGGCTTGACGTGGCAGGTCACCATGTTGATGCCCTCGACAACGACCTTATCCTCAGAGGGGACGGTGCCGAGCACCTTGCCCTGCTTGCCTTTGTCCTTGCCGGACAGGACGACGACGGTGTCGCCCTTCTTGACGTTCATAGCCATTCCTCAGACCCTCCTTAAACAACTTCCGGAGCGAGGGACAGGATCTTCATGTAATCCTTGTCGCGCAGCTCGCGGGCGACGGGCCCAAAGATACGGGTGCCGCGGGGGTTCTTGTCCTCTTTGACGAGGACGGCGGCGTTCTCATCGAAGCGGACGTAGGTGCCATCGGCACGGCGGACGCCCTTGGCGCTGCGCACGATCACGGCGCGGACGACCTCGCCCTTCTTAACCTGACCGCCGGGGGTGGACTTGCGGACGGACGCCACGATGACGTCGCCGATGTTGCCGTACTTGCGGCTGGAGCCACCCAGAACGCGGATGCACTTGATTTCCTTGGCGCCGGTGTTATCGGCGACCTTCAGGAAGGTTTCCTGCTGAATCATTGTTCCGGTACCTCCTTACTTCGCCTTCTCGACGATTTCAACCACGCGCCAGCGCTTGTCCTTGGACAGGGGGCGGGTCTCCATCACCTTGACGGTATCGCCGATACCGCACTCGTTGTTCTCGTCGTGCGCCTTGAGCTTGTAGGTGCGGCCGACGATTTTCTTGTACAGCGGATGCGCGACGCGGTCAGCGATGGCGACGACGACGGTCTTGTCCATCTTGTCGGAAACGACCTTGCCAACGCGCACCTTACGGGAGGATGTTCTAATCTCTTCCATGTTACTTCTCCTCCTTCTCACGGATAACGGTCTTCACTCGGGCGATGTCGCGCTTGGTCTCCACCAGCTTCTGGGGGTTGTCGAGCTGGTTGGTGGCGTGCTGCATGCGCAGGAGGAAAAGATCCTTCTTGAGAGAATCGAGCTTGGTGTTGAGCTCGGCAACGCTCATGGAACGAACTTCACTTGCCTTCATTCTCATTCACCTGCTTTCTCGGTTTCACTGTCCTCGCGCTTGACGATCTTCGTGCGGATGGGCAGCTTGTGGCTGGCCAGACGCAGCGCCTCACGCGCGGTCTCTTCGGGGACGCCGGCAATCTCAAACATGACACGGCCGGGCTTGACAACGGCAACCCAGTACTCCGGGGAGCCCTTACCGGAACCCATACGGGTCTCGGCAGGCTTCTGGGTGACGGGCTTGTCGGGGAAAATCTTGATCCAGACCTGACCGCCGCGCTTGGTGTAGCGCGTCATGGCGATACGGGCTGCCTCAATCTGGTTGCTGGTAATCCACGCGGGATCCAGCGCGACGAGACCATACTCACCGTAGGTGACGGTGTTGCCTCTGAGCGCCTTGCCGGTAAGGCGGCCGCGCTGCTGACGGCGATATTTGACTCTCTTGGGGAGCAGCATTACTGCGCGCCTCCTTCCTTATTCTCGGTGCGGGGACGGAAGCCGCCCTGGGGGCGATTGCCCTGGGGACGATTGCCGTTGTTGCCGTTGTTGCCGTTGCGGTTGAAGCCGCCCTGGCCCTGCGGACGGTTGCCGTCGCGGCGGAAGCCGTCACGGCGGGGACGACGGTCGCCGTCACGACGGGGACGGCGCTCGCGGCGCTCCTCATAGGGCTTCGTGGTGTCCAGCGTGCGCGGGGTGGTGCGCAGCGTCTGGGTGAGGACCTCGCCCTTGTAAATCCAGACCTTGATGCCGATGCGGCCGTAGGTGGTGGCAGCCTCGGCAAAGCCGTACTCGATGTCGGCGCGGATGGTCTGCAGGGGGATGGTGCCCTCGTGGTAGTGCTCAACGCCCGCGATTTCGCGGCCGCCGAGACGACCCGCCGCGCTGCACTTGATGCCCTTGGCACCGGCGCGCATGGCGCGGCCCATGGAGTTCTTCATGGCACGGCGATGGGAAATGCGCTTTTCAATCTGCTGGGCGATGTTCTCAGCGACGAGCTGCGCGTTCATGTCGGGGTTGCGGACCTCGACGATGTTGAGTCTGACGTTCTTGCCGATGAGCTTGGCGACGTCGCCGCGCAGCGCCTCGACCTCCGCGCCGTCCTTGCCGATGACCATGCCCGGGCGGGCGCAGTGCACGAACAGGGTAACGACGTCATTGGAACGCTCAATCTCAATCTTGGGCACGCCGGCGCTGTAAAGGCGCTTTTTGACGTACTTGCGAATCTTGCTGTCCTCGACGATCAGATCGCCGACCTTTTCATCTCTGGCATACCAGCGGGAGTCCCAGTCTTTGATGACGCCGACGCGCATGCCATGGGGATTTACTTTCTGACCCATTGAACTGTCTCCTCCCTCTTATTCCTTCTCCGCGACGGCAATCGTCACGTGAGAGGTGCGCTTGTTGATGCGATAGCCTCTGCCCTTGGAGGCGGGTCTCATTCTCTTGAGGATGGGACCGGCGGTGGCAAACACCTCAGAGACGTACAGCTTGTCGTGGTCCATGCTGAAGTTGTTCTCAGCATTGGCGACAGCGCTCTTGAGGAGCTTGATGAGCGGCTCGGACGCCGACTTCGGGGTGTTCATCAGAATCGCCATCGCGGTGTCAACGTCGCGGTCGCGAATCAGGTCGCAGACAATCTGGACCTTGCGGGGGGAGATGCGGATGTACTTCGCGTAAGCTTTAGCTTCCATTCTTCAGCAACCTCCCTTACTTGCTCTTCGCGTGGCCGCGGAATGTGCGGGTGGGCGCGAACTCGCCGAGCTTGTGGCCAATCATGTCCTCCTGAATGTAGACGGGCACATGCTTGCGGCCATCGTGGACGGCGATGGTGTGACCGACAAAGGAGGGGAAAATCGTGGAGCTGCGGCTCCAGGTCTTGAGAACCTTCTTCTCACCGGTCTTGTTCATCTCTTCGACTCGCTTGATGAGCTCAGGGGCAACAAACGGGCCTTTCTTAACACTTCTGCTCATGTTCCATTGCCTCCTTACTTCTCGTTACGACGCTTGACAATGAACTTGTTCGTCGGGTTCTTCTTGCTGCGGGTCTTGTAACCCATCGCCGGCTTGCCCCACGGAGTGACAGGGCCGGGACGACCGACAGGGCTCTTGCCCTCGCCGCCGCCGTGCGGGTGGTCACAGGGGTTCATCACGGAGCCGCGGACGGTCGGACGCCAACCCATGTGGCGCTTGCGGCCGGCCTTGCCGATCTGGACGTTCTCGTGGTCGATGTTGCCCACCTGACCGATGCAGGCGCGGCAGTTGGTGCGCACGATGCGGACCTCGCCGGAGGGCATACGAATCTGGGCGTCGCCGTTCTCCTTCGCCATCAGCTGCGCGCTGACGCCGGCGGCACGCACGAGCTGAGCGCCCTTGCCGGGGTTCATCTCGACGTTGTGGATGACGGTACCGACGGGGATGTTCGCGATGGGCAGGCAGTTGCCCGGCTTGATGTCGGCAGCCGCGCCGGAGACGACCTTGTCGCCGGCCTGCAGACCAACGGGTGCCAGGATGTAGCTCTTCTCGCCATCCTCATACTCGACGAGGGCGATGAAGGCACTGCGGTTCGGGTCGTACTCCAGGCGGAGCACGGTCGCGAACATGTCTTCCTTGTCGCGCTTGAAGTCGATGATGCGGTACTTCTGCTTGTTGCCGCCGCCGTGGTGGCGGACGGTGATGCGGCCGTAGCTGTTGCGGCCGGCCTTCTTCTTGAGCGGCTCAACGAGGGAGCGCTCGGGTTTCGCCTGCTTATCGACGCCCTCAAAGGCGGACACGGTCATGTGACGGCGTGAGGGGGTCGTGGGCTTAAAAGTTTTGATCGCCATTCTCTTTCCTCCTTACACCATGCCCTCGAAGAGCTCAATGGTCTTCGAGTCGTCCGTGAGCTGGACGTAAGCCTTCTTCCAGCTGCGGGTCGTGCCGGGACGACCGCCGCCCATGCGCTTCGCCTTGCCGCGAATGTTGAGCGTGTTGACGTCCTTGACCTTGACGCCGAAGGCGGTCTCCACCGCGTTCTTGACCTCGACCTTACCGGCAGACTTCGCGACCTCAAAGACGTACTTCTTGTTCGCGACGTCCTGCATGGAGCGCTCGGTGATGATCGGGCGGATGATGATGTCGTATACGTTAGCCATTACGCGAACACCTCCTCGATGACCGCGAGCGCATCCTTGTCGAGGACGAGGTACTTGGCGTTGACCAGGTCATAAACGTTGATGAGCTTCGCGGGGGCCGTCAGCACGCCGGGCAGATTGCGGGCGCTCTTGACGACGTTGGCGTTGACCTCGGGGGTGACGACGACGGACTTGCCGTCCGCCTTGACGGCCTCGAGGAACTGACGGAAGGTCTTGGTCTTGATTTCGCCCATCTCAATCTTATCGACGACAATCAGCTCGCCGTCCGCCGCCTTGGCGGAGAGAACGGACTTGAGCGCGAGGCGCTTGACCTTCTTGTTGAGCACGTAGCTGTAGGAGCGGGGCTTGGGGGCAAACACGATGCCGCCGTGCGTCCACTGCGGGGCGCGGGTGCTGCCCTGACGGGCGCGGCCGGTGCCCTTCTGACGCCAGGGCTTTCTGCCGCCGCCGGAGACCTCCGCACGGGTGAGCGCGCTCTGGGTGCCCTGACGGCAGTTCGCCAGGTGGTTCTTGACGACCTCGTGGACAACGCTCATGTTCGGCTCGACACCGAAGATCGCGTCGTTCAGCTCGATCTCGCC
Organism: Oscillospiraceae bacterium; assembly: GCA_024698225.1. GTDB lineage: Bacteria > Bacillota > Clostridia > Oscillospirales > Oscillospiraceae > Hominicoprocola. The sequence continues at coordinate 17,133 of JAILRK010000150.1, forward strand.
GACCTTGCTGCCGGTCATGCTGACAACATTAATCGTAGACATTTCTCAGGCACTCCTTTCCTTATTTCGTTCTGGCGGAAGCCTTCTGCGGGTTGCGTCCGGAGGCCTTCTGCGGGTTCTTGCTGATGTCGGCGCCCGCCATCTTGACCTTGTGGACCTTGACGGTGGTCTTCACGGTGACCAGACCGTTCTTCGGACCGGGGACAGCGCCGCGGACAACGAGCATGTTGAGCTCGGGGTCGACCTTGACGACCTCAAGGTTCTGGATGGTGACGGTCTCCACGCCGTACTGACCGGCGCCGATCTTGCCCTTGAAGATGCGGCTGGGGTCGGTGGTGGAGCCCATGGAACCGGCGTGGCGGGCAACCGGGCCGCCGCCGTGGGTCTCGGGACCGCGATGCGCGCCCCAGCGCTTGATGACGCCGGAATAGCCGTGGCCCTTGCTGGTGCCGGTGACGTCGACGAAGTCGCCGGTCTTGAACATGTCAGCCTTGACGATGGCGCCGAGCTCGAGCTCCGCCGCGTTGTCAAGGTCAAACTCGCGCAGGAACTTCTTGGGACCGACGCCCGCTTTTTTCAGGTGGCCCATCTCGCCCTTCGTGAGCTTGCGCTCGGGAACGTCCTCGTAACCGAGCTGCACGGCCTGATAGCCGTCTTTTTCGGCAGTCTTCTTCTGGGTGACGACGCAGGGACCCGCCTCGATCACGGTGACGGGGATCACATGGCCGTTCTCATCGAAGATCTGAGACATGCCGACTTTCTTGCCGATGATCGCTTTCATTATGATCCTCCATAAAGGTTATTGGTCGGCTTAGTTGCGCGGCGTTCCGCGCATTGCTCTGCCGACTTGACCCCGCCTGCCTCACGCAAGTCAGCAGGCGATGGCTGAGCAACTGGGGTGGTTTACAGCTTGATCTCGATCTCCACGCCCGCAGGCATCTCGAGCCCCATCAGGGCCTCGACCGTCTTGGGGTTGGAATTGGTGATGTCGATCAGGCGCTTGTGCGTGCGGCGCTCGAACTGCTCGCGGCTGTCCTTGTACTTGTGGACCGCGCGCAGGATCGTGACGATCTCACGCTTGGTGGGCAGAGGGATGGGGCCGGAAACGGAGGCGCCGGTGCGCTTCGCCGCCTCGACGATCTTCTCTGCGCTTTGGTCGATGACCTGGTGGTCATAGGCCTTGAGACGAATGCGGATCATTTCTTTTGCTGCCATTTTGTCTGTTCCTCCAATTTTGTACGGTTTTTTCGTCCGTACGGTGAGCCTTATCTCTATACGCGCAACCGTGCGTATCATTCCTGCTCATGGAAAAACCGGCGCACAAAAGTACGGCCGGTCCATGGCGCGGCGATCTACGCTGCGTAACGGATGTCTAAGCTCAGCCGCCCGATTTTCGGACATACTCCCCGGAAGTTACCTCGGTATCCCGAGCAATCTCCCGGTTCATCGCATTCCGCGTCTGCGGGCATAGCACGCCCTTGGTCGCGGACTTGCCTATGATACTAGAAAGCGCGCGCCATGTCAAGAGAAATTTTCCGTTTTTCATAAATTTTTTTGAACATATTTGTGGAAGTCGCCATGCCGCGCCACAAGATATTGATTTGTCCCCGAAAAGCCCGCCTTTTACATTATTAAATAGTATAAATGCGGCTTGCAAAACCGCGAGCGGCGGCATATAATACGGAAACGAAAATGCTTTTCGTTTCCGCATTATCCGGATCGCCATTTCGCTCGCCGCCAAAGCGGCAACCGCGAAATACGGCTTGTATCGTACGTGCATTTTCAAAAATGCACGT